>JAQCJS010000300.1 GCA_027592975.1 Chloroflexota bacterium | reverse complement strand
CGAGGGCCCTGCCCCCGGCCGCATCGCGGTGGGCTACGTCAACGGCCTCTGGGGGATGAAGGGCCACGTGAAGGTCACCGCCCTCAGCACCAACCCGGAGCGCCTGAAGGCCGGCTCCGAAGTTCGCGTGCTGGGGCACCTCACAAAGATCGCGGAAGTCGTCACCCCCCAGGGCTACCCGATCATCAAGTTCCAGGGCCACCCCGACCGCACGGCCGCCGAGCGGCTCCGCGGCACCTACATCGAGATCGACGAGGCCGATCTGCCCGCCCTCCCGCAGGACGAGTACTACGTGGACGACCTGGTCGGCCTGGAGGTCGTCACCGCCGCGGGCG
This sequence comes from Chloroflexota bacterium, assembly GCA_027592975.1. The sequence continues at coordinate 2,428 of JAQCJS010000300.1, read as the reverse complement.
AGTCGGTCGGCCGGCTGAGCGAGGTGCTGGGCACCGGCGCGAACGACGTCTACGTCATCGCCCGGCCCGGCCAAAAGGACGCCCTCATCCCCGCCATCGGCGACGTGGTCCTCTCCGTCGACCTCGAGGCGAAGCGCATGGTCATCGACGTCATCCCGGGGCTGCTGGACTAGCCTCGCCGGGCCGCATCTTCGTCCGGCTCCTCTCCCCGCGCTCTTTGTCGTTTGCCGCTGACGCGCGTGGCTTCCTATACTGGCAGGACGCTGTGGGGGCGTAGCTCAGTTGGTAGAGCGCTGCATTCGCATTGCAGAGGTAAGGGGTTCGAATCCCCTCGTCTCCACCAGACTCCACAATCGAACGAGATGGCGGCCTCCGGGCCGCCATTCTTGTCTCAGACAGGACGCTGCACCATGTTCGTCGCCATGAACCGCTTCAAGGTCGTCCCCGAGAAGGCCGAGGAGTTCGAGCGCATCTGGCGCGAGCGGGAGACGCACCTGGACGGCGTCCCCGGCTTCCTTCGCTTCGCGCTGCTCCGCAACGGCGGCGGACACGGCACGCCCCCGGAGCCCGGTTTTTACATCTCGCACTCCACGTGGGCCTCGCGCGAGGCGTTCGTCGCCTGGACGGAGAGCGAGGCGTTCCGCAAGGGGCACGCGCAGGGATCGCTGATGGGCATCCTCCAGGGCCCGCCCGTGGTCACCCTGTACGACGCCGTGGTGGAGCAGGAGGCGCGCGCGTAGCGCGCTAGACCGCGAGCCGCACCGGGACATCCTCCGTTTCAACGGAGGGGCGCGGCGGCGGCAGGAACACCACGAACAGCGACCCGACCCCCGCCAGCACGGCGAGGATCGTGAACGACAGCGTGTACGAGCCGAGCACGTCGAACGACCACCCGGCGAGTACCGGCGCGGCCACCGCCGCGACCGTCACGACCATGGTCGAGATCCCCATGATCGTGCCGAACGACCGCGCGCCGAAGTACTCCGCGCGCATGGAGACGATCACCGGTACGCGCGCCCCCCACGCCACCCCGTTCAGCACGGCGAAGGCCCAGAGCATCCACGCCGTCTCCGCGCGCGCCAGCAGCCCCAGCGCGACCGCGTGCATCAGCATTGAGACGAAGATCACCGAGCGCGAGCCCACGCGGTCGCTGATCAGCCCGCCCAGCGGCCTTGCGATCAGGTTGGCCACCGTCTGCACCGTGATCACCAGCGCCGCCTGCTGCAGCGAGTAGCCCAGCGCGACCGCATGCGGCGTCAGGTGCACCGTCACCACGGACACCACCAGCACGGACGCCGCGTGCGCCAGCGAGATCAGCCAGAACGCCCGCGTATGCAGCGCCGCGCGCACGGTGAACTCAATGCGCGGCGGCGGCGGCGCCTCGCCCTCCGCGAGCGCGCGCGGCGGCTCCGGCGCGATGCCGTCCGGGTACAGGCCGTAGCGCACGGGCTGGTTGCGGATCACCTGCACCAGCGGCAGCCCCACGACCAGCACGATCACCGCGGAGGCCGCGGAGACCGACCGCCAGCCGTACGTCTCCAGCGCGCTCACGACGAACGGCAGCATCAGCCCGCCGGACGCGCCGCCCAGCATGGCGATCCCCATCGCCAGCGACCGCTTGCGATCGAACCACTGCACCACCGCCGTGGTGAGCGCCAGGAACCCCGCCAGCGACACGCCGATCGCAATCACGAGGAACGCGAGGTAGAAGTCGATGAGGGAGTCGATGCGCGAGAGCAGGAACATGCCCGCCGCGAACGTCAGCACGCCCACGCGCATGATCGCGCGCGGCCCGAAGCGGTCGAGCAGCCACCCCTCGATCGGGCCGAGGAGGCCCTCCTCGATGCGCATGACGGAGAAGGCACCGGAGAGCGCCGCGCGGCTCCAGCCGTACTCCGCCCCCAGCAGCACCACGTAGGTGCCGAACGCCTGCATCACGAGGGCGGACGAGATCGCCTGGAGCGCCACCGCTGCGGCCACGATGTACCAGCCATAGAACGGTCGTCGCGGCGTGGGCAGAGCGGCCTCCTTGGATGGGTTTCCGCCGACTATACAGACCGCCGCCAGCCCCGCGCCGAGGCGCGCCGGCGATGGGGGGTGCGCGAAAGGCCAGCGTCAGGCATGGTGAGCGAGCGCTCACGCCGGGCGCCCGAGGAGTAACGTGGCCGCCGACGGTCCCACAGGCGCCGAAGCGCTCGACGAGCCGACTGGCCCGCCCAGCCCGCGACGCCTCCGCACCTTCGACTCCCTGATCGATGTCCCGGCGTTCCGCTGGTACCTGCTTTCCATGACCGGCAACTGGTCGGCCCTCCAGATGCAGCAGGTCGCGCGGGGCTTCCTGGCCTACCAGCTCACGGACTCCTTCGTCGCGCTCGGCGTGGTGGAGCTCGGGAACTCGCTGCCGCGCGTCGTGCTCGCGCTGTTCGGC
>JAQCJS010000299.1 GCA_027592975.1 Chloroflexota bacterium | reverse complement strand
GCGCAGGAGTGCGCCGCCGCCTTCGGCGACGCGCTCGTGATCCTCGATGGCGGCACCCGGAACAGCACCGCGCCGTCCACGGTCGTCGACCTCACGGGCCCGCGGCCGAGGATCCTGCGCGCCGGGCCGATCAGCGCCGCCGACCTCGGCGCGGAGGAGTAGGGGCGCGTTTCGGTTCCGCGGGGGTGTGGGGGCGTAGCCCCCACGTTTCGTTCCGGCTCCCTCTCCCGCGCCGGGAGGGGGCTGGGGGGCGGGCCGTCACGCAAGCACCGCGATGCCGCTCGACGATGGGGGCACGGTTCCCTGATCCAGCGCGCGCGAGGCGCTACGATGGCCTCCCACCAACCGCCCACCGGGAGAGCAAGCGAAATGCGCGTCGCGATTGGATCCGACCACGCCGGGTTCGAGTTGAAGAACCTGCTGCGCGACGAACTCGTCGCTCTCGGTGACGAGGTGAAGGACTTCGGCACGGACTCCACCGAGTCCTGCGACTACCCGGACATCGCGATCCCGCTGGCGACGGAGGTCAGTGCCGGGGACTTCGACTTCGGCATCCTGATCTGCTCCAACGGCGTGGGCCCCTCGATCGCCGCGAACAAGGTGCACGGCGTCCGTGCGGCGATCTGCCACGACGTCTTCTCCGCGAAGCGCGCGCGCGAGCACACGGACGTCAACGTGCTCTGCCTTGGCGCGTGGGCGATCGGCCGCGGCCACGCCTCCGAGATCATGCGCGCCTTCCGCACGGCCGAGTTCGACGGCGGCGAGCGCAACCAGCGACGGCTTGGCAAGGTCCAGGCGCTGGACGACGCGGCCCGTCGCCCCGGCGGCGCGTAGGCCGCGGCCGTGCGATTCACCGCGCGGGCCCGCTCCACGCTGGGACTGGCGCGCGGCCTCGGACGCTCTGCGTTCGCCGCCGCGACGGGCCGCGCGTTCCCGCAGGTGGATGGCGTCCTGCGTGTCGATGGGCTGAGCGCGCCCGTGGACGTGATCCGCGACCGCCACGGCGTGCCGCACATCTTCGCGCAGACGGACGCGGACGCGCTGTTCGGGCAGGGCCTGGTGCACGCCCAGGATCGCCTCTTCCAGATGGATCTGCTGCGCCGCATCGCGGCGGGCCGCCTCGCAGCGGTCGCCGGTGAGCGAGCCGTGGGGAGCGATCGGTTCATGGTGCGCCTGGGCCTGGACGAGGCCGCCGCGCGCGACCTGGCGCTTGCGCCATCGGAGAGCCGCGCGCTGATGGAGGCGTACGCGTCCGGCGTGAACGAAGGCATCCGCACGCTGCCCGCGCTGCCCCCGGAGTACGAGGTCTTCGGCGGTGCGCCGCCACCGTGGCGCGCGGAGGACTCGCTGCTCGTCGGGCGGCTCATCCTGTTCGGCTTCGGCGGGAACTGGGACACCGAACTGCTCCGTGAACGCCTGATCCGATCGCTCGGCGTGGAGCGCGCCGCCTCGATCGAGCCGGTGCACCCGCGCGGGGGCACGACGACGACCGGGCGGCCGCACGTGCTGGCGGCGGAACGGCTGCTCGCTGCGTACCGCGCCGCCGTGGAGGCGGGTCTGCCCGCCGGGGCGGCTTCCAACGCGTGGGCGGTGACCGGACGGCACACCGTCACGCAGGCACCCCTGCTCGCCTCGGATCCGCACCTGCAGCCCAGGCTCCCCGGGCTGCTGCACGTCTCGCGCGTCTCCGGCAGCACGCTGAAGGCGGTCGGCGCGGACTTCGCCGGCGTGCCCGGCATCGCGATCGGCCACAACGAGCACGTCGCGTGGGGCATCACCGCCGGCATGGCCGACGTCTCCGACTGCTTCATCGAGGAGTTCGACCCGGCCGATCCGCTTCGCTACCGCACGCCGGACGGCTGGGCCACCGCCGAGGAGCGCCTCGAGCGCATCGAGGTTCGCGACGGCGAACCGGTGGAGGAGCGCGTGCGGGTCACCCGGCACGGGCCGGGGGTCAGCCCGTCCGCCGCCGGGGAGAGCCGCGCCATCGCGTTGCGCTCCACGGCGCTGGAGGCTGGCGACCTCGTCGAGCCGTTCCTCGCGATGGCGCGCGCGCGCGACCTCGATGAGTTCGAGCGCGCGGTGGAAGGGTGGCCGGGGACCACGTTCAACTTCGTCTTCGCCGACGTGCAGAACCGCGTTGGCTACCGCATGGTGGGCCGCATCCCACGGCGCGAGCCCGGCGAGGGGCTGGTGCCCGCGCTCGGCGCGACATCGCCCGGCCCGTCCGAGGCGCTGTCGCCCGCGGAGATGCCGCGGCTGGTCGACCCGCCCTCGGGCGTGGTGGTCAGCGCCAATCAGGCGCCGGGCATGGCGGCGGAGCTGGGCGAGGAGTGGTGCGAGCCACGCCGCGCTGAGCGCATCGTCGGGCTGCTCGCCTCCCGGGAGAAGCACCACGTCGCCTCGTTCCAGGCGATCCAGTCGGACCGCTATTCGGCGCACCTCGTGCGGCTGCGCGACCTGCTGGTGTCGCGCGGCGCGGTCGCGGAGCCGGAGGGGCCGATCTTGCAACGGTGGGACGGCCGGCTGGAACCGGAGAGCGCGGGCGCGGCGATCATCTCCGTCACGTACGAGGCGCTCGCGCGGTCGCTCGCCCAGCGCGTCGCCGGCGCCGAGGCGTCGCTCGTGCTGGGCGCGGGCATCCCCGGGGCCTCGTCCGCTTCCTCGTACGTCTACCGGATGCAGGGCCAGATCGTGCAGGCGGCGGAGCGCGCCCGCGACCCGTGGTTCGACGGCGTCGAGGATCGCGACCGGCAGCTGGCCG
>JAQCJS010000298.1 GCA_027592975.1 Chloroflexota bacterium | reverse complement strand
GGTCGGCTGCACGGTCTTCTTCGAGGTCGTCGGAACCACGCTGCTCGGAGAGACCATAGAGATGCGATTCATCGTCCGCGAGCCATCCGCCTCGGAACAGCCGCTTCGAACGCAAGACGACCGCACCTAACACCCGCCCGCTGGTAACCTGTACCCATGTTCGAACGACTGGCTGAGATCGACGCGCGCTTCGAGGAGCTGACCCGGCTCCTGGGCGATCCGGATGTGCTGGCGGATCACCGCCGCGTCCAAGAGCTGGCGCGCGAGCGGACCACCCTCGACACCGTCGTGGGGCTGTACCAGCAGTACCGGCAGTCGCAGGACGACCTTGCCGGCGCGCGCGCGCTGATGGACGACGCCGACGCCGAGATGCGCGAGATGGGCCGCGAGGAGGCCGTGCGCCTGGAGGCCGACCTGCTACGCCTCGAGCACGACCTGCAGCTCGCGCTGCTGCCGACCGACCCCGCCGACGAGCGCGACGTCATCGTGGAGATCCGCGGCGCGACCGGCGGCGACGAGGCGGGGCTCTTCGCGGGCGACCTCTTTGGTATGTACCAGCGCTACGCCGAGCGGCAGGGCTGGAAGACCGAGGTCCTGAACACCAGCGTGAACGAGGCCGGCGGCTACCGCGAGATCACGTTCGAGATCCACGGCAAGGGCGCCTATTCCCGTCTGAAGTACGAGTCCGGCGTGCACCGCGTGCAGCGGGTCCCCTCGACCGAGACGCAGGGTCGCATCCACACCTCCACCGCGACGGTCGCCGTCATGCCCGAGGTGGACGACGTGGAAGTCGACCTTGACTGGGACGATGTGCGCATCGACATCTTCCACTCGGGCGGCGCGGGCGGCCAGAACGTGAACAAAGTGGCCACGGCGGTGCGCATGACGCACAACCCCACGGGGATCGTGGTGCAGTGCCAGGACGAGCGTTCGCAGTCCAAGAACCGCGCCAAGGCGGAAGCCGTCCTGCGCGCGCGCATCTACGACATGGAACGCCAGAAGCAGGACGCGGAGCAGGCCTCCAACCGCAAGGCGCAGGTGGGCACCGGCGACCGCGCGGAGAAGATCCGCACGTACAACTTCCCGCAGGACCGCATCACCGACCACCGCGTGGGCCTGACCACGCACGGCATCCCCCGCGTCCTCGCCGGCGAGCTCGACCCGCTGATCGACGCGGTCGCCGCCGACGAGCAGGCGCGACTCCTCGCCGCCGTCGGCGCCTAGGGACGCCGCTCCCATGCCGCCCGGGAGCGTCCTGATCACCAGCACCGCGAACGCGCGCGTGAAGTTGATCCGCGCCCTGCGCGCGCGCCGCGAACGCGACCGCAGCGGCCTCGCATGGGTCGAGGGCATCCGTCCGACCGTGGAGGCGCTCCAGCTCAACGCCCCCGTGGACACGCTGGTCGTCGCGCCCGACCTCCTGAACAGCGACTTCGCGCGCGACGCCGTGGACGCCGCCCGCGCGAACGGCCTGGACATCATGGAGGTGACGAGCGCCGTTTTCCGATCGCTCTCCGACCGCGACGGCCCGCAGGGGTTGGGCGCGATCATCCGCCAGCAGTGGCTGTCCCTCCCCGACGTGCGAATGGCGGAGGGCGACCGCTGGGTCGCGCTGGCCTCCGTCGCCGACCCGGGCAACCTCGGCACGATCCTGCGCACCTGCGACGGCGCGGGTGCGGACGGCGTGATCCTGCTGGACGCCAGCACCGACCCGTACGACCCCGCCGCGATGCGCGCGAGCATGGGCGCGGTGTTCTCGCGCCGCCTCGTGCGCGCCTCGTTCGAGGCGTTCGCGGAGTGGGCGCGCACGCAGCACGCGATCGTCGTCGGCGCCTCGGACCGCGCGCCGGAGACATACCGCGAGGCGGACTACGGCGCGCGCACCGTGCTGCTCATGGGCAGCGAGCGCGAGGGACTGACCACGGAGCAGCAGACCCTCTGTGACCGCATGGTCAGCATCCCGATGCGCGGCCGCGCCGACTCGCTCAACCTCGCCGTCGCGACCGCGATCCTGCTCTACGAGGTGCTGGATCGCCGCGAGTCCGGCACCCCGGGCGGTGGCGCGTGACCGGCACCCCGGCGGAGCGCCGCATCACGGAGCCGCTGCGCGACATCCTGCGCCGCGCCGCCAACCGCCTGGTCGCCGTGCACGCCTCGGAGGATCTGGACGAGGCATCGCTGGAAGCCGACCTGCTTTACGGCGCCGCGAGCGGCCTCGACCGCTCGCACGTGATCGCGGCAGGCGCACAGCCGCCGCAGGCTGACGCGCTCGCCGCGTTCGAGGCGTTGCTCGCGCGGCGCGTGCAGCACGAGCCGCTCGCGTACATCCTCGGCATCCGCGAGTTCTACGGCATGACGTTCGAGGTCGGCCCCGGTTGCCTCATCCCCCGCCCGGAGACGGAGACGCTGGTGGAGGCCGCGCTGACGGCGATCACGGAGCATCCGCGCCACCGCCGCCAGGTGCGCGTCGCCGACATCGGCACCGGCTCCGGCGCGATCGCGCTGTCGATCGCGCAGCACGCCGCCTCCACGCAGGTGTACGGGGTGGACGTCTCCGGCGACGCGCTGAAGTGGGCCGCGCGCAACCTGCGACGCTTCGGCCTCGCCGACCGCGTGGTGCTGCTGACCGGCGACTTGGCCGAGCCGCTGTCGGAGCCGATCGACGTGCTCTGCGCGAACCTCCCCTACGTCCCCACCGACGACTACGAAGGCCTGCCCGAGGAGATCCGTGCGGCCGAACCGCAGATCGCCGTGGAGGGCGGCCCGAC
>JAQCJS010000297.1 GCA_027592975.1 Chloroflexota bacterium | reverse complement strand
GTTCGCGTTGATTGCGTGCCGTCGAGCCCTACACGTCGAGCTTCGCGTCGAGGGCGTGGGTGGTGATGAACTTCTTCCGCGGGGGGACTTCGTCACCCATCAGCATGGTGAAGAGCGCGTCGGCGTCCTCGGCGTCGTGAACCTCGGCGCGCAGGAGCACGCGGTTGGCCGGGTTCATCGTCGTCTCCCAGAGCTGCTCGGCGTTCATCTCGCCGAGGCCCTTGTAGCGCTGCAGGTGGTAGCCGGACGTGCCGTGCTGCGCCTGGTAGTCGGAGAGCGCCTTCTCGTTGAAGAGCCACGTCACGTTGCGGCCGCGTGTCACCGAGAACAGCGGCGGCTGCGCGATGTACAGGTAGCCGTCCGTGATCAGGTTCGGCATGAAGCGGTAGAAGAACGTGAGCAGCAGCGTGCGGATGTGCGCGCCGTCCACGTCCGCGTCCGTCATGATCACGACCTTGTGGTAGCGGAGCTTCTCGCCGTTCCAGTCCGCGCCGAAGCCGGTGCCCAGCGCGGTGATGATGTTCCGCACCTGCTCGTTCTCGAGCATCTTGTCCAGGCGGGCCTTCTCCACGTTGAGGATCTTGCCGCGCAGGCCCAGCACCGCCTGCGTGCGCCGGTCGCGCGCGCCCTTGGCGGAGCCGCCGGCCGACTCACCCTCCACGATGTAGAGCTCGCACTGGCGAGGGTCGTTCTCCTGGCAGTCGGCCAGTTTGCCGGGGAGGTTGGAGCCTTCCAGCACGCCCTTGCGCTGGACCAGGTCACGCGCCTTGCGGGCGGCCTCGCGCGCGCGGGCGGCGGTGAGCGCCTTGTCCATGATCCTGCGACCGACAGACGGGTTCTCTTCGAGGTACTGGCCCAGCGACTGGCGGACGGCGGACTCCACCATGCCCTTGATCTCGGGGTTGCCCAGGCGCGTCTTGGTCTGGCCCTCGAACTGCGGCTCGGAGAGCTTGACCGAGATCACCGCCGCCAGGCCCTCGCGCACGTCGTCGCCGGTGAGGTTCTGGTCGCCGTCCTTCAGGATCTTCGCCTTGCGGGCGTAGTCGTTCAGGACGCTGGTGAGGGCGGTGCGGAAGCCGGTGACATGGCTGCCGCCGTCGATCGTCTTGATCGCGTTGGCGAAGGAGTGCACCACCTCGCCGAAGGAGGAGTTGTACTGGATCGCGACCTCGATGGCGGCGTCCTCCGTATCCATCGTCACGTAGATCGGGTCAGCGTGCAGCGGCTGGCGGCTGCGGCCGATCTGGCGCACGAACGCCTCGATGCCGCTGTCGAAGTAGTACGAGGCCTCGTGGCCGTCGTCGCGCAGGTCCACGAACTTGATGAACAGCGCCTTGGTCAGGTAGGCCATCTCGCGGAAGCGCTGCGACAGCATCTCGAAGTCGTAGTCCAGCGTCTCGAACACCGTGTGGTCGGGGAGGAACCGGACGATGGTGCCGGTGTCGTCGACCTTCTGCTTGCCCTTGGTGAGCCCGCCTGCGGGCGCGCCGCGGTGGTAGGTCTGCGTGTGGACGGCACCGCCCTGGTGGATCTCCACCTCGAGCTCCTCCGAGAGGGCGTTGACCACGGAAGCGCCCACGCCGTGGAGGCCGCCGGAGACCTTGTACGCGCCGCCGCCGAACTTGCCGCCGGCGTGCAGGACGGTGAAGACCGTCTCCACGCCGGAGAGGCCGGTCTTGGCGTGCTTGCCCACGGGGATGCCCCGGCCGTTGTCGGTCACGCGCACGTGGCCGTCCGGCTCGATGGTGATCTCGATGCGCGTGCAGAAGCCGGCCATCGCCTCGTCGACGGCGTTGTCGACGATCTCGTAGATGAGGTGGTGCAGGCCGCGCTGATCCGTGGAGCCGATGTACATGCCGGGGCGGCGGCGCACCGCCTCGAGGCCCTCGAGGATCTGGATGCTGTCAGCGGTGTACGCCTGGGCACCCTTGGGCGCGGTCGTGGTCATGCTGCCTCACTCGCTCCACGCGACGCCCGGCGGGGGCGTCACGGCTCTCGCCTCAGGCGTCGTGCGCTGCGCGATCGGGGTCGCATCGAGGATGCTCGGGGAGCGAGCGGGAGGCCTCGGGGCACCCGCTAATCTTACCATATATCTACTGTGCTGCCGCATCTGGAACGGGGCTGCGCGCGGATGGCGAAGGCGGCCCCACGGCGTACGCGAGGCCCCTCCGGCGCGCACGGGTAGAATACCCCCGTGGATCCGATCACCCTCGTCCCCATTGGCCGTGTCGTGTGCGAGGAGCGTGATCCCGCGCGGCAGGACTGGTCGCGCGTGCGCTCGGACGTCGTGCTGGACGCGATGCGCGACCTGGAGGCCGCGCTACTGGGGCTGGCCGACTACTCGCACGTCATTGTGATCGGCTGGCTACACGAGATCCCGCAGGAGCTGCGGCAGCGCCGGCAGGCCTACCCGGCGGGTGACGAGCGCTACCCGCTGCAGGGCGCGCTGGCGCTGCGCGGGGGTGCGAGGCCGAACCCGATCAGCGTCACGGTCTGCCGCCTCCGCGCCATCGAGGGCCCCACCCTGCGCCTCGAGGGCCTCGACCTGGTCGACGGGACGCCGGTGATCGACGTGAAGCCGTACATCGCGCACTACGACGCGGAGCCGAAGGCGTCGCTGCCTAAGTGGGCGCGCGGTTGAGCGGCCGCTGGGTGCGCCGAGCCGCGCAACGCACGGAGGACGCCGCCTACCTTGCCGCCCACGGCGTGCCGCGCCCGCTGTCACGCGAAGCCCAGCGCGAGGCGGAACGGGAGGGCCGCGAGGCACCCCGCGCCAGCGCCGGCA
>JAQCJS010000296.1 GCA_027592975.1 Chloroflexota bacterium | reverse complement strand
GGGTCTCGACCCCGGGGCCGGGAAAACGGCGCGCGTTACTTCAGGACGCGGAACTGCGGGAGGGTGTACTCCTCGACCTTCTCGAAGTACACCTCGCACGGCTGCCCGACCTGCAGGCCTTCGTCGCGGCCCGCCAGGTGGGAGAGCAGCAGCAGCTTGGGCTGCTCCTCCAGCTCGACGAGGAGCGTGGTGTAGGGGATGCGATCCTCGAAGCCGGTGATCGACTGCATGTGCATCACGGACCAGGTGTAGAGGCGGCCCCTGCCGCTCACCGGCTCCCACTTCATGTCGAGGGAGTGGCACTTATTGCACATGATGCGCGGCGGGTGGCTCCAGAAGCCGCATGCCTGGCAGCGCTGGACGACCAGGCGTCCCTCCGCGGCGGCGTCCCAGAACGGCTGGGTCAGGGCGTCCGGCTGCGGCTGGACTCGGCGTGGTTCTGTGGTCATCTGCTCTCCTGCCATTTCTCCTGCACAGGCGTAATAGCACGTTGCCCGGTACGCGCCACGGTCCGGAGGGCCACGCCCTGATCGCCCCCCACCGCTGGGCACGCGCGCGTACCATGCCGTCGCCCGACGGAACGAGGAGGATCCGCATGACTGACCAGCCCGAACGCCGAAGCCTCCAGGTCAACGGCCTGCGCCTCAACTACCTCGACTGGGGCAACGCCGAGGCGCCGCCGATGGTGTGCGTCCACGGCTACACCGGCAGCGCGGAGTCGTTCAACGCCTTCGCGCGCCACATGCGCGACCGCTACCGCATCCTGGCACCCGATGTCCGGGGCCACGGCGAGAGCGCGTGCTCGCCGGAGGGCGCGTACCAGTACGCCGACCAGGTCGCAGACCTCGCGGGCTTCGTGGACGCGCTGGGCCTCGACCGGTTCGCGCTGGTGGGTACCTCCATGGGCGGACTGATCGCCATGACGTACGCGGGCGCGCACGCCAGCCGCCTCACGCACCTCGTGATCAACGACATCGGCCCGGACGTGGAGGCGGGGTCGGCGCGCATCACCCAGAGCGTGGGCGCGCGCCCGGACTCGTTCACAAGCCTCGAAGAGGCGATCGCCTACCGAAAGAGCATGTCGGCGAACCTGCAGAAGCGGAGCGAGTCCGACCAGGCGGAACTGGCTGCGGGCGTGCTCCAGCGCCGTGCGGACGACCGCTGGCACTGGAAGCTGGACCCCCGGTACATCTCGCAGCGCATCGAGCACGGCCCGCCGGTGCGCCCGCCGCTGTGGCCGGCGCTGGAGGCGCAGACGTGCCCGGCCGCGGTCGTGTGGGGTACCGCCAGCGACGTCCTGTCCGAGGCGCAGGCGCAACGCATGGTGCAGACCCTGAAGGCGGGGACGCTGATCGCCGTCCCCGGCACGGAGCACGCCCCGTCGCTCATCGAGCCGGAGTCGCGCGACGGGCTCGACGCCTTCTTCGCGCGGTAGGCGGCGGCGCGGAACCGCGCGAGGCCACGGACGACAGAGGCCCCGGTTCCCGGGGCCTCTGTGCTGCTGCCGAAGGCGGTGCGATCAGCCCGCCCGCGTCACCGTCACACCGACCACCCCGGGGAAGCCGTTCGGGAACATCGAGGCGAACGACTCCCTGAGGAAGGCGGGGCCGTTCGCGATGAGCAGGCGGAACGTGCCGCCCGCGTCCTGCACCCACACCCCGGAGCCACCGGACGCGCCCACGGCGGTCTCCAGCTGGCCGACCGAACCGCCCTCGAAGATCGCGAGCGCGGCGGCGCCGCTGCCGAAGTTCGGCGGCGCGGCGAACGAGCCCTTGCCGGGCATCCCACCACCGCTGGACGGCGTGAGCGACTTCGCCAGCGCGACCGGCGCGCAGCCGGTGACGCCGTGGATCATCGGGTTCACCCACACGGTCTGGCAGATCTGCCCGTCGCCGGTGACCGTGATCGTCTCGTTGAACACGACCACGGCGCCGGCACCGCAGCCCCCGGTGCCCACGGTCGCCTCGTACGTCGCGGTGGTGGTGTTGTTCACCAGCATCCCGGTCTGCGCCACCACGGGTGCGACGCCGCAACCACTGAACGACGCCACCGTCGGCGCGCTGCTCAGCGTCCCCGGCCCGGTCATCGCCACCGGCCACGGATCGCCCGCGGCCGCGGGGACGGTGAGCGTGACGGTGTAGGTGCAGTTGTAGACGTTCGGCGTGCTCGACCCGACGCACACCTTCGGGGACGCGCCGACGCCGGTGCTCGGCGCGGTGTAGGTGACGGAGGCGCACGCCGTGGCGGGCGGCACGGCCGCGACCATGTAGAACGACTGGCAGATCGAGCCGCTCGCCGTGACGGTGAGCGTCTCCGTGAACGTCACCGACCACGCGGTGCCGGGACACCCTCCGGCCCCGACGGTCGCGTGGTAGCTCGTCGCCGTCGACAGCACGACGGGCGCGGGCGTGATGCCGCAGCCGCTGAACGAGGCGACGGTGGGCGTGGCGGAGAACGTGGCGGGGCCGGTCATCCCCGGGCCGGGCGGTTCGTTGACGTGGATGATGTCGCCCGGCTGTCCGGGGAACGCCGGCGTCACGGTGAACGCGCAGGTGAAGACGTTCACCGTGGAGGTCGCGACGCACGTCTTCGAGGCGACCGGGCTGGGCGGCGGCGGCGTGGCCGGCGTGAAGGTGACCGAGGCGCACGCCTGCACGGATGGCACGGTGGGGTTCACCCAGACGCGCTGGCAGACGACCCCGGTCTCCGTCACCGTGATCGTCTCGAGCACCGTGACGCTCGCGGCGGCGCTGCAGCCGCCCGCGCCGACCATGACGTCATAGTCGGC
>JAQCJS010000295.1 GCA_027592975.1 Chloroflexota bacterium | reverse complement strand
CCTCGCCGCCACCGGTCGGACCGCGATCGGCCACGGGGAGGCGGACATGGTGGGCCGCGCCGAGGCGACCGCCTTCGCCGCCCAGTTCGCAGAGGTCGAGGTGGATCCGGAGACCGGCGCCGTGACACTGCTCGCCTTCACCTCCGCCCACGACGTGGGCGTGATCCTCAACCCGGTCGGGCACCAGGGGCAGGTGGCGGGCGGCATCGTGCAGGGCATCGGCTACGCGCTGATGGAAGAGCTGCGTGTGGAGGATGGCCGCGTGACCACGCTCTCCTTCGGCGACTACAAGATCCCTTCCATGCGCGACGTGCCGCCGCTCAAGACGGTGCTGCTCCCGTCCGAGGACGGCGTGGGGCCGTACCACGTGAAGGGCATCGGCGAGAACTCCAACACCCCGGTCGCCGCGGCGATCGCGAACGCCGTCGCGGACGCGATCGGCGTGCGCATCCGCAACCTCCCGATCACCGCCGAGAAGGTCTACCGCGCCCTGAACGCGGGGAACGTGAAGGTCCAGTAGCGATGCAACTCACCATCAACGGCCGCAGCGTCGAGGTCGAGGCCGGCGGCCTCCGCACCCTCGTGGACGTGCTGCGCACCGACCTGGGCTACACCGGGACGAAGGAGGCGTGCGGCGTCGGCGTGTGCGGCGCGTGCACCGTGCTGCTGGACGGGCGCATGGTCGCCTCGTGCATCACGCTCGCCGCACAGGCCGCGGGTGCCGAGGTGCGGACGATCGAGGGCCTGGGCGACCGGGAGTTGCTCGACCCGCTGCAGGAGTGCTTCATCCGCGATGGCGGCTTCCAGTGCGGCATCTGCACCCCGGGACAGCTCATGGCGGCGAAGGCGCTGCTGGAGCACAACGCCGCGCCGACCGAGGACGAGATCAAGGATTGGATGATGGGGAACCTGTGCCGCTGCACGGGCTACTACCAGATCGTGGAGTCCATCGCGAACGCCGCGAACCTCGCCTCCGGTGCGCAGGGACGGAACGCCTAGATGGCCCCTGAATCGACCGGCGTCACCTTCCACTCCCCCACGAGCCTGGACGAGGCGTTCGCGCTGATGAAGGAGCACGGCGACGAGGCACGGCTGATCGCCGGGGGCACCGCGCTCGTCGTGATGATGAAGCAGTCGCTGGTGATGGTGGACCACCTCGTCAGCCTCGCCGCGATCCCCGGCCTCGCCGGCATCGAGGTGCGTGACGGCGCGCTGCACATCGGCGCGCTCACCCGCCACCGGGATGTCGAGCAGTCGCCGATCGTGCGGGAGCACGTGCCGTTCCTGGCGGACGTCTACTCGCGCGTGGCGACGGTGTGCATCCGGAACTCCGCGACCGTGGGCGGCGGCCTCGCGCACGCCGACCCGTCGCAGGACCCGCCCGCCGCGCTCATGGTGCTCGATGCGCGCGTGCGCGCCGTCTCTCCGCGCGGCGAGCGCGAGATCGCGGTCGCCGACCTGTTCCGCGACTACTACGAGACCGCGCTCCGCGGCGACGAGGTGCTGGCCGAGGTGATCGTGCCGGTCCCGTCCCCCGCGGCGCGGACGACGTACCTCAAGTTCCTCCCGCGCACCGAGGACGACTACGCGACCGTCGCCGTCGGCGCGCTCGCGGAGGTCGAGGGCGGCGTGTGCCGCCGCCTGCGCGTCACGCTGATCGCCGCCGGCCCCACCCCCGTGCGCGCCGAGGCGGTGGAGGCGGCCCTCGAGGGCCAGCCAGTGAGCGCGGAGGCGATCCGCGAGGCCGCGCGCCTCGTCGCCGACGCGGTCGATCCGATAGAGGACTTCCGGGGATCCTCGGACTACAAGCGCGACATGGCCGTGGTGTTCACGCGGCGCGCGCTGGAGCAGGTGCTGCTCGGCGCGGTGCAGGGCTAGCGTGCAGGGGTAGAGGGGCAGCTCGTGAAGTTCGAACACACCATCACCGTCGACGCCCCGCTGGACGAGGTGCGCACGTTCTTCGAGAACGTGCCCGCGGTCGCGGAGTGCGTGCCCGGCGTGGAGGGCACCACGCAGGTCGAGCCCGACACCTACGAGGGCCGGCTGCGCATGAAGGTCGGTCCGTTCTCCTTCACGATCGCGGGCCGCGCGAAGGTGGAGCAGGACGCGGACGGCACCTGGCGCATGAAGGGCGAAGGCCGCGACGGCAAGATCAACGCCGGCGTGAGCGCCGTCCTGGAGGCGCGCCTGCGCGAGCTGACGCCGACCTCGACCGAGGTGCAGGCGACGGCCGACCTCCAGTTCTCGGGCCGCCTCGGAGAGCTGGGCCAGCCGCTGATCCGCCGCAAAGCGGACGCGATGCTGGAGGAGTTCACGGACAACCTGCAGGCGCGCTTCCGCGCATAGCCTCGCGCGAGCGGGGGTCGAGGCACCTCGGAGGGCGGGCCATCCCGCGAGGAGCGAATCCCGCCGGCGGCGGGCGCGGCCTCTGCGCTACAGACGCACCTCGCCGCGCACGATCGTGGTGCTGCGGCCGCCGACCCAGACCGCGCCACCCTCGTCGCGTTCGAGGTGCACCCGGCCGTCGCGCCCGACACGCGCGCCCTGCGAGGCGACGTAGCGGTCCGGCGCGAGCCCGGCCCCGATCAGCCACTGCGCAAGGCTGGCGTTCAGGCTGCCGGTCACCGGGTCCTCGTTGATGCCGATCGCGGCGGCGAAGGCGCGTACCTCGAACTGCGTGGGCGCGCCGGCCTCGGTCGCCCCGACGACGCCCACCTTCGCTAGGCCCTTCAGCGCCGCGTGGTCCGGCTCGATCGCCAGCACGCGGGCCGCGCTGTCCAGGAGCAGCGCGAG
>JAQCJS010000294.1 GCA_027592975.1 Chloroflexota bacterium | reverse complement strand
CGCGGGGTGATCCGCGCGGACACGCCGGAGGAGTTCATCGCCGCGTTCCGCCGTGTGACTGCGATCCTCGCGATGCCCGAGGCGGCCGAGGAATGCGGCGAGCTGTACGCCGACCGCGTGCTGGTGGAGAGCTACATCCCCGGCATCGAGGTGTCGATCGAGGGACTGCTGGACAACGGGAAGCTGCGCGTGCTCGCGATCTTCGACAAGCCGGATCCGCTGGAGGGGCCGTTCTTCGAGGAGACGATCTACGTCACGCCCTCGCGTCTCTCGGTCGCCGATCAGCGGCTGCTCACGAAGACGACCGAGGCGACCTGCAAGGCGCTGGGACTGACGCACGGCGCGGTGCATGCGGAGCTACGGCTGACCGAGGAGCCCGGCGGGAAGGTCGCCTACCCGATCGATATCGCGGCTCGGAGCATCGGTGGGCTGTGCTCACGCACGCTCGACTTCGGCACGGGGATGTCGCTGGAGGAACTGATCCTGCGCCACGCCATCGGCGCGGAGGTGCGCACCGCGGAGCGCGAGGCGCGGGCGGCGGGCGTGATGATGATCCCGATCCCGCGCGCCGGCACGCTGCGCGCCGTCCGCGGCGTCGAGGACGCCAAGCGCTTGCCGCTGATCGAGTCCGTCACGATTTCACTCCACCCGGGAGGAAAGGTCGTGCCGCTGCCGGAGGGCACGGAGTACCTCGGCTTCATCTTCGCGCGTGGCGACCGGCCGGAGGACGTGGAGCAGGCGCTCCGCGACGCACACGCCGCGATCGCGTTCGAGATCGAGTAGGTCGAGGAGGCAACCAGCCGACCGGGGGCAGGGAGCCGGCAGGCCCTCACTCCAGCCTCTCCTGAAACCGGGAGAGGGAGCCGGAGGCGCGGACGGCTACTTCTTGGCGGGCTGGTAGTAGGGGTTCTCGCCCTGGTTGTGGTCCGTGATGTCGACGATCTCGTCGATGTCGGGGATCTGGTCCTTCACGGCCACCTCGACGCCCTGCTTCAGGGTGACGCTGAGCATCCCGCAGCCCACGCAGCCGCCGCCGAACTGGACGAACGCGGTCTTCTCACGCACGCCGACGAGCGAGATCATGCCGCCGTGCGCCGCGATCTGCGGGTTGATCTGCGCGTCGAAGAGATCCTGCAACTGGAACTCGCGCGGGTCGTGCCAGATGGGGTTCGGGTTCTTGAACTCCAGCGCCTGGCCACCAGCGCCGTCGTCGACGAAGCCGACCTCCAGGCCGTCCAGGTAGTCCGCGTCACGCGGCTCCAGGTACACGCGGATGTCGCCGGACTCGACCGTGATGTCGGTCTCCTGCTGCGCGCCGTCCTCGACCAGGCTCAGGAGGTGCTGGAACCGTCCGTCCTTCCGGCCGCTGATCTGCAGGCGCAGCCCGGCCACGGGGTTCGCGTGGTTGCCGATGATGTCCGAGAGCTTCTCGGCGGCGGCGTCCGAGAACGTGACGCGCGGGTCGGTGGTCGTCTCATTCATGGGATCAGGATACCGCGTCTGTCGCCTGGATGATGTGCCGGGCGACGAGATCCGGTGCCTCCATCGGGATGAAGTGGCTCAGGTGCGGCAGGTACACGTCCACCGCGTCCGGGAGCCGGGTGGCGAGGTCGGGGGCGGTGGGCGACGCGGTGAACGGCGCGGGGGTCTCCCCCGGCTCCGGCGCACGAGCGCGCAGCACGCGGACCGGCATGGTGATGCGATCCAGGATCGGCAGGATGTCCGCGCCCTCGGAATCGCGCCCCGCGAGCACCGCCGCTTCCACGAGCGGCGGACACGCGAGGACGAGGGCCCCCGTGCCGCCGTCGGATGCGCCGTCCGGGGCGGGCAGCAGCCCGTGCACGGCGTAGTCGCGGAGCGCTTCCGGCTGCCAGACGTTGAACGGGAAGCGGGGCGCGAAGCGCTCGATCATCTCCTCCGGCGTGCTCCACTGGTTGCGGCGCTTCGCGACGAAGTCGAACGCGTTGCCGTTACGCGTCGCGTTCGGCTCGATCGCGAAGATCGTCGGATCCACCAGCACCAGCGCGTCGAAGCGCTCCGGCCGCAGGATCGCGGCATCGGCGATCGTGTGGCCGCCCATCGAGTGCCCGACGCCGATGACATGCGAGAGATCGAGATCGTCCAGCAGCAGCGCGACATCCTGCCCGAAGAAATGCCAGGAGTATGGCGGCACCGGCTTGCTGCTGCGCCCGTGGCCGCGGAGGTCGAGCGCGATCACGCGACGCCCCGGTATCCGCCGCACCACCTCGTCCCAGACGCGCGCGTGGAAACCGGTCGCGTGGGCCAGGAGCACCGGGGCGCCCTCGCCCTCCCACTCGAAGCCCACGATGGTGACGCCGTTGACCTGTCGAGTGAACTCGCGCGGCTCTTCGCCGGCAGGGCGTTGAGGCATCGCGTCGGGCGGGGATTCGGACACGTGGCGCTCCATTGGTCGCGGGGGCAGGGTACTCGCGCGGGCGGCGGGGACGCCATCAGGGATGGCGGTAGCGCCTCGCTCGCGCTACATGCGATAGACGACGACGTTGCCGCGACGGTCGACGAAGACGACCGTGCGCTTCAGCCGCCCGGCGCCGCGCGGCCGGAACACCCACTCCACCGCCCGCGCGATCAGGCGCAGCGGGATGAGCGGCAGGCCGAGGAGGAAGCGGATCAGTCGCAGGACGACGTTGCCCTGGTTGATCACCGCGATCGTGTTCGCCTGGTATTCGATGTGCGCGCCGGGGGCGGCGAGACGGCGGATCGCGTCGTCCAGCCGGTCGCGCCGTTCCAGCAGCGTGGCGGGGCCGCGGCGCCGCGTGCGC
>JAQCJS010000293.1 GCA_027592975.1 Chloroflexota bacterium | reverse complement strand
GACTCCGGACGGCTCCGTGCAGGTGGACGAACAGGGGAAGGCGCCCGGACGCGGCGCGTACCTCTGCCGCAGGACCGCCTGCTGGGAACGTGGCGTGAAGGGGGCCCTGGCCTCCGCGCTGCGCACCCACATCAACGGAACGGACCGCGACGCCCTGCTCGCATACGGCGCGCGGTTCGAAGCACCAACAGCGACCCTGGGTGAGGACGGTGCGGACACCCCGCCCGATCCCCCGGGCGCACAAGAGAGCGGGGTCGCATGACCAACACGAACACCCAGATCCAACTCCCCGCAGCGATTGCCGTCGGTGACCTGGCGCAGCTCCTGGGCGTCACGGCCGTCGATGTGATCAAAGAGCTGATGAAGAACGGCGTCATGGCCACGATCAACCAGGTCGTGGACTTCGACACCGCCGCCGTGGTCGCCGCGGACCTGGGCTTCTCGCCGGAAGAGATGACACCCGCCTCCACCGCTGCCGCCGCCGGTGGCGAGGACGCCGGACCGGATCTCAGCCGCATCTCCATGCGCATCATCGTGGAGGACGAGGTGGGCGCGCTGCCGCGCCCCCCGGTGGTCACCGTCCTGGGTCACGTGGATCACGGCAAGACAACGCTGCTGGACGCGATCCGCCGCGCGAACGTGGTCTCCACGGAGGCCGGCGGCATCACCCAGCACATCGGCGCGTACCAGGCCACGGCGCCGGACGGCCGCCTGGTGACCTTCATCGACACCCCCGGCCACGAGGCGTTCTCGCAGATGCGCGCGCGCGGCGCGCGCATCACGGACGTCGCGATCGTCGTGGTCGCCGCGGACGACGGCGTGATGCAGCAGACCCGCGAGGCGATCGACCACGTACGCGCCGCCGGCGTGCCCATGGTCGTGGCGCTCAACAAGATCGATGCCTCCAACGCGAACCCCGACCGCGCCAAGCAGCAGCTGATGGAGCTGGGACTGGTGCCGGAGGAGTACGGCGGCGACCTGATCGTGGTGCCGACCTCCGCCATCAAGAGCGAGGGCATTGACGAGCTGCTGGAGAACGTTCTGGTCGTCGCGGAGCTCCAGGACCTGAGCGCGAACCCCAACCAGAGCGCACAGGGCATCATCATCGAGGCGAAGACGGACCGACACCGCGGCGTCGTTGCCACCGTGCTGGTGCAGACGGGGACGCTGAAGCAGGGCGACGCGATCCTCAGCGGCGTGTCCTACGGTCGCGTGAAGGCGATGACCAACGCTCAGGGCGAGCGCCTGAAGGTCGCCGGTCCGTCCACCCCGGTGGAGGTCCTGGGTCTGAACGACGTCCCCTCCGCAGGCGACCGCTTCATCGTGCGCCCGGACGAGAAGACGGCGGCGGCCGAGTCCACCGCCCGCCAGCGCGCCATCGACGCCGGCGTCGAGGACGGCGGCAAGGTCACGCTGGAGACGCTGTTCGGCGAGATCCACAAGGGCAACGTCACGGACTTCAACCTCGTGTTGAAGGCTGACGTGCAGGGCTCCATCGACCCGCTGGTGCACACGCTGGAAGACCTCACGGTTGACGAGGTGCGCGTGAAGGTCGTGCACGCCTCGGTCGGCTCGGTCACGGAGTCGGACGTGCAGCTGGCGGCGGCCGCGCGCGGCGTCATCATCGCGTTCAACACGGGCGCGGAGCAGGGCGCCAACCGCCTCGCCGACCAGGAGAAGGTGGAGATCCGCGAGTACCGGATCATCTACGAGATCGTGGAGGACGTGGAGAAGGCCGTGAAGGGCCTCCTGGAGCCGATCTACGAGGAGCGCGCCGACGCGCTGATCGAGGTGCGCCAGGTCTTCCGTGTCGCCCGCCGCAACGCGATCGCCGGCTGCTACGTCCGTGACGGCTCCGCCGTGCGTGGCGCGCGGGGCCGCGTCCGCCGCAAGGGCACGATCATCCACGAGGGCCAGATCGAGAGCCTGAAGCGCATCGACGAGGACGCCCGCGAGGTCGCGGCCGGCCTGGAGTGCGGCATCCAGGTCACCAACTTCGACTCCTTCGAAGAAGGCGACGAGATCCTGACGTACCACATGGAGCAGGTCCGCTGAGTCGTCGTACCGAAAAGCTCGGTGACCAGATCCAGTCGGTTCTTGCCGAACTGGTGCGACGGCGCGTGAAGGATCCGGACGTCGCCGAGGCGATGTTCTCCTTCGTGTTCGTCGACATCTCGCCGGACCTGTCGCACGCCCGCGTCCACGTCTCCGTGCTCGGCGACAGTACGGACAAGGAGCGCGTGTTGGCGGGCCTGGGCCGCGCGGAGGCGTTCCTGCACCGCGAACTGGGCAAGGAGCTCCACATCCGGCGCGTCCCCCGGCCCCACTTCATCCTCGACGAGTCCATCGAGGAGGCCGACCGCATGACGCAGCTCCTGCGGGACGTCGCCCACAACGAGGGCCGCGAGTTCTAGTGGCGGCCCTCGCTCCGGTCGTGCGGTGGCGACGCGGCTAGCGCGCCTCGACCAACTTCCCGTCCACGACCCGCAGCCGCTTGGTCACGCCCACGGACGGCTGCGCCGTCATCGGCTCGCCCGCCTTCCGCTCCGCGTAGTTCACCTCGATCAGCCCATCCACGATCCGCGTCGTCTGTGGCGCGATCCGGTCGCCCAGCAGCACCGCATTGGTGCCGCGGGAGCCGGTGGCCGTCCTGAGTGCGGCGGCGGCGTAGAAGAACGTCCCGCTGCCCCCGGGACTCTGCGTCAGGACAAACGCCACGTCCGCCTGCCCGTCCCCGTCCAGGTCGCCAGTGGCCTGGTTCCCGAAGACGCGCGTCGTGGATCCCGGCGCGGCAGCGACCTCT
>JAQCJS010000292.1 GCA_027592975.1 Chloroflexota bacterium | reverse complement strand
GCATCTCGGACTCCTTCCTGGGCGAACAAGCGCCTCAGTCTAGGTGTCCGGGAAACCGGGGCAGGACCCCACGCGTGGAGAAGATCTCAGAGTCGATACAAGAATCGTTGGAGACCATCTTCTTCGATGATCCATTGTTCGCACCTCTGACCCGACGATTCGTTGCGTTCTAGCTCGCTGGAAGAAGGAGAAGCACAGTGACGACACTCGATCTGGCTCAGGCGATCGCCAGCCAAAAGGATTGCGATCCTTCTCTCATTCGATGGTCCCAGCGGGTGAGGTTGTCGCTCGCGCAAGATCTGATCTATCTCGCCCGGAGCATAGACGGACTTCCTGCTGATCTTCAGCAGCAGTATTGGGACGCGTTAAGGGAAGTGGTCAGTTCGATTCCAGATGATGTCCAGTTGTCTGTCTCTTCCCCATTGTTCCAGACGCTGAAGAGTCTTGCTCCGACCGATTTCCGGGACGCTCTCCTAAACAAGGTCTATGTGATGCAGGGATAGCGACCCTAATGCATCTCCGCCACCACGGACGCCGTGCGTGAGGCGATCGCCGCTTTCAGCGGCTGGTGGTCGAGGCGCGTGAGGTCGGGGTCCTCGTCCAGCAGCGTCTCGGCTTCGGCGCGGGCGGCGGCGATGAGCGGGGCGTCCAGGAGGCTGGCGACGCGCAGGTTGGCGGAACCGGACTGCGCGACGCCGAACAGGTCGCCGGGGCCTCGGAGCTGCAGGTCGGCCTCGGCCAGTTCGAAGCCGTCCAGGGTGCGCTCCATCACGGACAGGCGCTCCTCCGCATCGGGCGTGGGGTCGTCGGCGAGCAGGAAGCAGGTCGAGGCGTGCTCGCCGCGGCCGACGCGCCCGCGGAACTGGTGCAGCTGCGCGAGGCCGAAGCGGTCCGCGCCCTCGATCGCCATCACCGTCGCGTTCGGCACGTCGATCCCTACCTCGACGACCGCAGTCGACACGAGGATGTCCGCCTCGTGGTTCGCGAAGGCGCGCATCACCTCGTCCTTCTGACGGGCGCCCATGCGGCCGTGGAGCATGATGATGCGGCCGGCCGCGCCCAGGTCGGGGAACTCCTCCGTCTTCAGCCGCTCGAACTCCTCGGTCGCCGCGCGTGACTCCACGGTGTCGGAGCCTTCGACCAGCGGACAGATCACGAACGCCTGCCGTCCCGCCTCGATCTCCACGCGCATGGTCGCGAACGCCTCGCGGCGCTGGATCGGCGACAGCCACTTCGTGACGATCGGCGTCCGCCCCGGCGGCAGCTCGTCGATGATCGTGAGGTCGAGGTCGCCGTACGCCGTCAGCGCCAGCGTGCGCGGGATCGGCGTGGCGCTCATGACGAGCAGGTGCGGCGAGATGCTCTGCGCATCCTCGACCGCCGTGCCGCCCTCCAGCCCCTTGCGACGGAGCGCGCCGCGCTGCATCACGCCGAAGCGGTGCTGCTCGTCCACCACAGCGAGGCCGAGGCGTGCGTACTCCACGTTCTCCTGGATCAGCGCGTGCGTGCCCACGGCGAGTTGCGCGCCGCCGTGCTTCAGCGCATCCAGCGCCGCGCGCCGCTCGGCCGCCCTCGTGGAGCCGGTGAGCAGCACGATGCGGATCGGCAGCGCCTGCGGGGTATCCCCGCGTGTTCCGGGGAGGGTCAGCCCGGGGACGTTCACCACGCCGTGCAGCGGCGGCTCGGCTGCGCTGGCATCCATGCCGGGATACCCGGCGGGGCCGGCGAGCATCCGGCACAGCGTCCGGTAGTGCTGCTCCGCCAGCACCTCGGTCGGCGCCATCATCACCGCCTGGTAGCCCGCGGAGATCATCGACAGCATCGCCGCGAGGGCGACGACGGTCTTGCCGGAGCCCACGTCGCCCTCCAGCAGCCGGGACATGGGCACGTTCCGCGCGATGTCGGCGCGGATGTCGTGCAGGGCGCGCTGCTGCGCGCCGGTGAGCGCGAACGGCAGCGATGCGAGGAAGGCGTCCGCCGCGGCGTGGTCGCCGATCATCGGCGCGTTGCCCTGCGCCTGCCATTCGCGCTTGCGTGAGACCACGCCCACCTGGATCGCCAGCAGCTCATCGAAGGCGAGACGGCGGCGCGCCTCGTGCAGCTGCTCCTCGGAGTCGGGGTAGTGGCACTGGCGCATCGCGGTGACCAGGTCCATCAGCCCGTGCCGGTCGCGGATCTCGCGCGGCAGCGGGTCGGCGATGCGATCCGCGAACGCCTCGATCAGCGCGGCGATCATCGTGCGGAGCGTGCGCTGTGGCAGCCCCTGCGTCAGCGAGTAGACCGGCACGAAGCGCCCGGTGTGCGCGCCGCTCCCGGGCCCGTCCAGGCGCTCGTACTCCGGGTTCTGGAATGCGAGGTGGCCACGATAGACCGTCACCTTGCCCGCGAACGCGACCTGCGAGCCGACGGGCAGCGCACGCACGATGTAGGGCTGGTTGAACCACGTCGCGGTGATCCTCGCGCCCAGGTCGTCGGTGAGCACCGCCTCCGTCGCGCGCATCTTGCCGCCGCGTCCCATGCGCACCTCGCGCGCGCGGTCGATGGTGCCTCGGACGGTCTGCTCCACGCCCACGCGGAGCGCGCTGATCGGCACGGTGCGGCTGAAGTCGTGGTGGCGGTACGGGTAGAAGCGCAGCGCGTCGCCCACCGTGCGAATGCCGAGGTGCTCCAGCCGCGCGAACGTCACACCTCGCAGCCCCGTCCCCGCGTCCTCGATCGGCAGGGCGAGCGCGGCCGGGCCGGGTGGTGCGCGGTGCGCGGCGCGCTGCGCCGGCGTCATGTTCGAGGTTGCGCGGGCGTCCTCGGAC
>JAQCJS010000291.1 GCA_027592975.1 Chloroflexota bacterium | reverse complement strand
CACACCTCGCTGCGCGGATCGCGCGACCTGGTGCTGGGCGCGACGCTGGCGCTGGTGCCTCGCCCCCGCGCGGAGTGCGAGGCGGAGATGCGCCGCCTGCTGGAGGCGCGCCAGCGCACGCAGCCCACCGCGGAGCCGAACGCCGGCTCGATCTTCCGCAACCCCGCGGGCGACAGCGCCGGAAGGCTGATCGATGCCGCCGGGTGCAAGGGGCTGGCACAGGGGCACTCCCGCGTCAGCACCCTGCACGCGAACTTCATCGTGCACGACGGGCAGGGCACAGCGACGGAGATCGCCGCGCTCATGGCAGAGGTGCAGCGGCGCGTCCTCGCCGCGAACGGCGTCCAGCTGCGGCCCGAGGTGGAGTGGTGGGGCGACGGCGATCCGCCCGAGGCGTGGCGCTAGCCACCGGCCGCGTGCGTCAGTCGCCGGCCTGCACGAGGCGCGCCCGCGTCGCCTCGATCTCCGCGTCGCCGGTGAGCGCGACGATCCGCTCCAGGATCCGAGCCTGCTGGAACTCCCACGCACCCAGCGAGGACAGCCGCGCCGTTCGCTCGCCGGACCCCAGGTCGTCCGGGCGGGAAAGCCGCGCGATCTCCGCGCCCGCGCGGTCGTAGTCCTCGATCAGCACGCGCAGCACATCGAGGCCGGGCGAGGGATCAGCCAAGCGGGCGGAAGCCGTCGTCGTCGCGCATGGAGCGCAGCACCCAGCCAATCAGCACTCCCGCGACGATCAGGGCGAACACCAGCAGGGCGGCGGAAAGCGTGACCGTCCACGCGAGGAGGTTCAGGCTGATGTCGTCCGTGTTCTGCAGTGTGAGCACCACGAGCAGACCAACCGCAAGGATCACGGCGACGATCTTCAGCACGCCGCGAACGCGCCCGCCCGTCGATCGTGCGAGCGGGGCCACCTCCCGGGACGCGGGGGCTTCCAGACCTTCGGCGGATCCGTCGTGCGTCGCATCAGGGTCGTTCATCGCGTGATCGTACTCCGCACGGTCGATCCGCTGCGCCCCGGGGGGAGCGATGACGAAGCGCAGGAGGAGAGATGCGAGCGATCCGCGATGAAGCCCGCGAAGATACGCAGACCTCCGCGATGGGACGTTGCATCGTCGTATCGTCTGGGTAAGACTGAATGCGGGCGGGTGAGAAGCGGGGACGCACGTTGTCAGTGCCTCGAATGCGCCTGCTTGCCGGGCTCCTCATCGCGATCCTCGTCAGTGCGCCCCTCCTCCCCGCGGGCGTCGCACGGGCCGCCGGACCGGATTCCGCCACCACCGTCGAGCAGTTCGCCGGGCGTGACCCGCTGCCTCCGGGCAGCAGCGCCGTCGTCCGTGCCGAAGGCGAGTGTCTCCGCCTGCGGGAGACCGGGAGCCTCGCCGGTCGCTCGATCACCTGCCTCCCCGAAGGCACACAGGTTCTCGTGCTGCCGTCCACGGCCTCGGCGGACGGGATCCGCTGGCAGTTGGTCAGCACCGGCGCGCTCACCGGGTGGGTCGCGGATCAGTACCTCCAGCCCTACACGGGCACGGCCGCGCCCGTCCCCTCCGGCCCCGCGTGCACCGCGAAGCAGACGGCGTACAAGCCCGGCCTGACCGGCTTCGTGCCGACGCAGGGCGGCACCGGCATGGTGGTCTGGGGCGGCGGCACGCTGGCCGGCGTGGAGAACGCCGCGCTCGCCCGCGGCTGCACGCCGAAGGCAGTGTGGACCAGCCGACCCGACGGCGAGCTGGTGGGCTACCTCTACGGCGCGCCGGACTTCGTGAACAGCGCGTGGCGCGCCACGTTCGGCGACGGCTGGCTCTCAGGCGGCCGCGTGCTGCTCATCGTCTGCGAGAATCCCGCTGGGCTGGTGACGGCAGCCGCGCTGCCCGGCCCTGGCGGCATCCCGCCGCGCGCCCCCGCCCCGGTCTTCACCGGGCGCGCCCCTGCCCCCAATGTCACCGCAACCGCTGTCGCCGTGGTGGACGAGGCCTCCGGCGCGCTGCTCTACGAGAAGCGGGGGCACGATCGCCTGGCTCCCGCCAGCCTCACGAAGATCGCGACCGCGATCGTCGCGATCGAGGGCATGGAGCCAAACGCCGTCATCGTGACCGACGTCGACAGCCGCAAGATGTACGAAAGCAGCGTGATGGGGCTGGTCCCCGGCGACTGCTTCTCCGCGTCGGAGATGCTGTACGGCCTGATGCTGCCCTCCGGGAACGATGTCGCCCTCGCCATCGGCCGGTACCAGTCGGGATCGGATCCGGCGTTCGTGCAGAGCATGAACACGCTGGTGCGGCGGCTGGACCTGCAGAACACCACGTTCACGGATCCGCATGGCCTGGGCGGGCCGCTCCACAAGTCCTCCGCCTACGACATCGCCATGCTCTCCCGGTACGGCATGTCCCTGCCGCGCTTCCGCGACGTCGTGAAGACGGGCTCCTACACGGCTCGAGGCGCGCGCACGCTGTCCATGTACAACACGAATGCGCTGCTCTCCACCTACCCCACGGCGGACGGCGTGAAGACGGGCTTCACGGACGAGGCTGGGCGCACGCTGGCTGCCTCCGCGACGAAGAACGGGCGTCGTGTCTACGTGGTGCTGCTCAACGACCCGAACCGCGACGCCGACGCGCGCGCGCTCCTCGACTGGGCGTTCAACAACCACACCTGGCCGTAGGTCGCGCCGCTCGGAGGGCACCGGAAGGGCGTCGAGGCTAGGCGGGGAACTCCCGGCGGACGTTCGCGTCCGCCGGCTCGGCGAGGTCTCGCGTGGGCGGGTCGTCATGGTGGCCATGCACCAGACGAAACCCCAACTTCCTCGCCTCACCCCGGTC
>JAQCJS010000290.1 GCA_027592975.1 Chloroflexota bacterium | reverse complement strand
ATCGGCCAAGATAGCCCTCGTAGCTCAGTGGATAGAGCATTGGTTTCCTAAACCATGCGCGCAGGTTCGATTCCTGCCGGGGGCACCAGCACGCCCGCGCGTGACGAGGGACCGCCTCGTCCGCCAGTCCTGCGCGAGCCCTGACATGTTCCCGGTCTTGCCGCCACCGGCGAGACAACGCCCGGTAGACTCGTCCCGCGCACGGAAGGAGCTGGGTCATGGCATCGGTGCACGTCCTGGTCGGCACGAAGAAGGGCGCGTGGGTCTACACTGCGGACGAAGCACGGCGCGAGTGGACGCTGTCCGCGCCGATGATGCCCGGGTGGACGATCAACAACCTCGCGGTGGACACCCGGCGCGAGACGCCCCGCCTGCTCGCCGCCGGCTCGCACTGGGCATGGGGCCCCATGGTCGCCCGCAGCGACGACGGCGGGGTCACCTGGAACGAGCGCTCCCCGGGCATCGCCTTCGAGGCCGACCGCGGAGTCACCGTGGGCTCGGTGTGGCAGGTGCGTCCCGGTCACGCCTCGGAGCCGGGGGTCGTGTACGCGGGGACGCAGCCCGCGGGTCTCTTCCGCAGCATGGACTGGGGCGAGACGTGGAGCCCCGTCGATGAGGTGAACAACCACCCCCATCACGAGTTCTGGGGCGAGACCGGCGGGGGTGCCTCGACGCTCCACACGATCGAGCTGCACCCCACCGACCCGGCATGCATGTACATCTCGATCGCGACGGGCGGGACCTACGTCACCCACGACCACGGCAAGACGTGGGAGATCTGCTCGCACCGCGCCGTCGCCACCAACCCCATGCAGGCGCAGATGTGGAAGGAGTTCGCGGAGCGCTACCCGCAGTTCGCGAACATGGAGTTCCCGGTCCCGCCCGGCGTGGATCCGCAGGCGGTGAACGAGATGCACAAGATGCGGCTGGATCCCACGAACCCGGATCGGATCTGGGCACAGACGCACGTCGGCGTGTTCACCTCGCCGGATGCGGCGGGCACCTGGCATGACGTCACCGTCGGCCTGCCCTCGTTCCACGGCTTTCCGATCGCGGTGTCGCGCAACGGGCAGGGCGCGGCGTACGTGGTCCCGCTGGCGTTCGAGGCGGACAACTTCCGCGTCATGCCCGGTCAGTTCACCGTCTACCGGACGCGCGACTTCGGCGGGACGTGGGAGCCGATCACCGACGGCCTCCCCGGCCCGCACGACTATCAGAGCGGCTACCGCGAGGCGATGGACACCGACGGCCAGCCCTCCGAGGGCGTCTACGTGGGCACGAGCAACGGCGAGGTCTGGGCCTCGCTCGATGCGGGCGACCACTGGCGGCGCCTGCCCGGCACACTGCCGCCGATCCTCAGCGTGGTGACGGCGGTCTACTAGCCGGCCGTGCCGCCTACCGCGCCGCCCAGATCAGCCGCGCGGCGACCAGCAGCAGCGCAGCGCCCAGCGCGCGGAGGATCGTGTCGCCCTGCACGCGGTGCGAGAAGTACGCCCCCACCTGCGCGCCGAGGATCGCCCCCACGGCGATCGCGGAGGCGCGGCCCAGCGTGATGTCCCAGGCCAGCGTGCCGCGTGCCACGTGCACCGCCACCGCCTGGGACGCCATGATCGCCAGCACGAACTGGCTTGTCGCGGTCGCCACGTACACCGGGAAGCGCAGCACCATCACCATCGCCGGGACATGGACGATGCCCCCGCCGATCCCGAGGAGGCTGGAGATGAACCCCACACCCGCGCTGATCGACAGCCCCTGCCACAGCCGGTAGCCGTACACGAACGAGAGGCCGTTCCGATCCGTGATCCGCCGGCGGATGACGCCTCGACCGGCCAGCGGCGCGCGGATCTCCGTGGTCGCGGGCCTGGGCGCCAGCAGCCACAACCCGATCGCCGCAAGCGCCACCGCGAACATCACGTTGAACTGCTGCCGTGGGATGTAGGCCACGATGATCGCGCCGGCGATCGCGCTGGGAATCGTGGCCGCCGCGAAGATGCCGCCCGTGAACAGGTCGATGCGCCCCTGCCGCCAGTAGGCGAGCGTGCCGGACGTGGCGTTCGCCAGCACCACGAACAGCGACATGGCCGTCACGGTGCTCGGCGACATCTCCGGGTAGGCGAACAGCAGGATGGGCACCAGCAGAAAGCCGCCGCCCGCGCCCACCAGCGTGCCGAAGGCGCCCAGCGCGATTCCGAGGAGCGCGAGCAGTCCGAATTCGATCACGTGCGCCCCTGCCGTGAACTCCGGTGGACCGGTCGTCCCGTGGAGCCGCTACCGTACGCCGCACGCCCGCGCCGCGCGATACCCTGTCGTCCAGCGCCCCACGGCGCGCCTCGCCCCCACCCGATCCGGGAAGGAACGTCGATGACCGAGTTCGCCACGCGCCGCCGCCGCCTGATGAGCCAGATGGGGCGAGGCAGCGCCGCCGTCTTCGTCTCGGCGCAGGAGACCACGCGCAACGGCGATGTCGACCACCCGTTCCGGCAGGACTCCGCGTTCTACTACCTGACCGGCTTCGAGGAGCCAAACGCCGTCGCGGTGCTGCGCCCCGGCCATGACGAGCCCTTCGTCATGTTCGTCCGCCCGCATGACCCGGAGCAGGCGATCTGGGTCGGCCCCCGCGCCGGCATCGAGGGTGCGGTCGATCGCTTCGAGGCGAACGCCGCATTCCCCATCGAAGAGATCGAAGCGCGTCTCTCCGGCCTGCTGTCGAGCGCCACGACACTCTACTTCCCGTTCGGCGAGGTGGAGCACTCCCCATCCGCCGGAATGGGCGTCGAGCCGCTGATCTCGAGACACATCGCGCGGCTGTTTTCCGTCCCCCAGCGCGGCTTGGCGCCGCTGGAGGC
>JAQCJS010000289.1 GCA_027592975.1 Chloroflexota bacterium | reverse complement strand
CCCGCCGTTCTGCTCCAGTAGCCGCTCGGCCGCCTCCTCGATCGTCTTGTAGACGCGCATCCGCGGCTGCTCGGACTCGCGCGCCTTGTCGCCCCACTCCCGGATCCAATCCGGGCTCATCTCCTGGCGGCGGATCACGCCGGAGGCGACCCCCTCGATCGCGACGAGGCGCGCGAACATCTCCGGGTAGGCCGCCGCCGCGATCGTGCTGGCCTGCGCGCCGTAGGAGTGGCAGATCACCGTGGCGGGCGCGCCGACGACCTCGATCATCCGGACGACGTCCAGCGAGAGGTCCGGCAGGCCGTACTGCGAGCCAACCGCCCAGTCGGAGTCGCCGTGGCCACGGAGATCCATGGCGACCACGTGGAAGCGGTCGCGGAACACGCGGGCAACCTTGTCCCATTGGCGGGAGTGGTCACGGCCGCCGTGGACCAGCACCAGCGGCGGCGCGTCCTCGTTCCCCCAGTCCCAGTACGAGATCTTGAGGCGCTGCGACTCGAAGAACTTCTGGGTCGGCTGGTACGACTCGTCGGCGGACTCTGGCATTGGTGGCGGTCTCCCCTCGGGCTCCCCGGAGCACGCAGAGTAACGCCCCGCTCCCCGGGGATCGACCATCCGTTATGCTCCAACGGATATCTCGGCATGAGCACGGCGCGGGGAGTCCCGCCACCGGGCACGTGCCGTCCGCTTCCGGGGAGTGCGAGGTCACCATGCAGATCAGCCCGTCCGTCCGTGCCGCGATGGTTCCGGACGAGAACCCGATGCACCCGGGGTTCACCTCGATCTACCTCGTGGGGCCGAAGGGCGGCCAGTCGCTCACCATCGACTCCGGCGAGGCGTTCGAGCGCTACCAGTGGTTCCTGAAGGGCTACCTGGCGGCGGTGGAACAGGCCGAGATCGGCATGGCGACGATCACCCACCACCACCAGGATCACTCCGGCAACCTGAAGTGGGCGCAGGCCGAGCTGGGCGCGGAGGTGAAGATCACGCAGGGCGGCACGCCGCTCCTGAAGGGCCGGATCCCGAAGGGTGCGCCGGAGTTCAAGGACGGCGACGTCATCGACCTGGGCGGCGGCGTGCGCCTGCAGGTGCTGCACACCCCCGGCCACAGCGTGGACTCCATGTCGTTCTACCTGGAGGAGGAGGGCGTGCTGTTCACGGGCGACACGCTGCTGGGCTCGTCCACCACCACGGTGCGAGACCTGGGGCCGTACCGCCGGAGCCTGCAGCGGCTGCTGGAGCTGCCGAACCTGCAGGTGATCTGCCCCGGCCACGGCGCGATCGTGAACGACCCACGCGAGCGGCTGCAGATGTACGTGAGCCATCGCGCCCAGCGCGAGCAGCAGATCCTGAAGGTGCTGGAGGGCGGCAAGCAACTCACCTCATGGGAGATCATGCTGCAGGTGTACTCCGACCTGAACCCCCGGCTGCATCGCGGCGCGGACGGCAACGTGCGCAGCCACCTGACGCAGCTCCAGGAGGAAGGGCGCATCAAGGGCCACGCGGGCATCCCGCGCAGGCCGAACAAGAAGCAGATCGAGCGCGACATCGAGCACGCGAAGGCCGAGAACAAGGTCATCAAGCAGGCGCAGAAGATCGAGAAGACGCGCGCCGCGACCTCGCTCCGCGCGCAGGAGAATCCCAGCGCCCTGGAGTGGAAAGAGCCGCCGCGCTTCGAACTCACGTAGCGACGCGAGGCGCCACGATCGAGGACGGCCCCGGAAACCCGGGGCCGTCTCGCTGCTCGGCGGGGACGCGGAGCGCGAGGGGCGACGACCGCACCGGGCGGCCGTGCGCCTCGACGGCGCGAGTGCGATCAAGCTGCGGGACGCGCGCTACTTCGCGATGCGCACGAGGATGACCCCGCCGAAGACGGCGAGGATGCCGACGAGACGCAGCAGCGTCATCGGTGCGGGTTGGGCGCCGAACGCGCCGATCTGGTCGAAGATCACCGCCCCCAGCAACGAGCCTGCCGTCGTCGCGCCGAAGAAGAGCGCCACGCCCAGCGTCGGCACCAACGCCGCCGTGCCGAGCAGGAACACGATCGCGAACAGCCCGGTGGCCGCATAGCCGAGCGGCAGGCCCTTCATCGAGAGAACGAGCAGCACCACGGCGCCGATGGCGAGCAGCAGGAACGGGAGGCCTCGGTCCAGCGGCGCGAAGTACTGCAGGGGGTCGCCGCGGAACGCCCGGATCGCCAGCACGAGCGCGATCCCGGCGACCGTCGCCATCATCGAGGTGAACGTGGACTCGGGCGCGCTGCGGAGGCGCGCCATGCCCCCGATCATCGCGATCTGGGCCGCGGAGCCGAGGCCGATGAGCACCGCGACGAACAACGGGATAAACGTGTCCATCAGGCGCTCCTTCGAGAGTAATCGGGGCATCCGGCCGCCCTTCGGAGGTGGTCGCGCGCGATACGCTGGTGTCCGCAGCCCAGTGTATCGGGGCAGGCGCGTACGCTCCCGCGCCCGCCGCGAGGGAAGGAGTCCCGCATGCGGTCCGATGCGTCCACGGTGGAGGAGTACCTCGCCGCGCTGCCCGAGGCGCGACGTGAGGCGATCGAGGCCGTGCGCGCGGTGATCCTCGATCACCTGCCGGAGGGGTACGAGGAGTCGGTCAACTTCGGGATGATCACCTACCAGGTGCCGCTGGCCACCTACCCGAAGACGTACAACAGGCAACCGCTGATGTACGCCGCGCTCGCGTCTCAGAAGCAGTACATGAGCCTCTACCTCACCTCGATCTACCTGTCCGAGGAGGGTGCGGCGGGCTTCGAGCGCGACTACCGCGCGACCGGTAAACGGTACGACGTGGGCAAGTCCTGCATCCGCTTCCGCACGCCGGACGAC
>JAQCJS010000288.1 GCA_027592975.1 Chloroflexota bacterium | reverse complement strand
ACAGGATCGGCAGAACATGCTGGTGCACACGCACAACGGGCAGCCGCTGACCCCGGAGCACGGCGCGCCCCTGCGCGGCCTCGTCCCGGAGCTCTACCTCTGGAAGAGCGCGAAGTGGATCCGCGGCATCGAGTTCGTGGCCGAGGATCGTCCGGGCTTCTGGGAGATGTACGGCTACCACATGCATGGTGACCCGTGGATCGAGGAGCGCTACGGCTAGCGAGCCGCGCTCCCGGCGTCGCGTCGTGCGGCGCTAGTCGATCTCCCCGGCAGTCGCGACGGAGGCCCACGGGCGCTCCGGGATCGCCGTGATCGCATCCTCGGTCGTCGCGTACACGCCGCCCTCGCCCAGCATCTCGTAGATGCCGAACCGGCGGAGCGCCGGCTCCACGTCCGGCTGGACGTCCGTCAGCACCAGGCGCCCGCCGGCACGCCGCCGGTGCTCCACGATTCCCTGCAGCGTGATGAGCCCTGAGGAGTCGATGTGGTGCACGTCACGCATCCTCCGCAGCAGCAGCACCGTGGAGGCGATGATCCCGAGGGCGATCGCGAAGGTCAGATCCAGCACCACGGTCACGACCAACGTCCCCACCAGCACCCCCAGGTCCTCGCGCGGGGCCGACCGCAGCAGCCTCAACAACTCCGGCACGTCCGCGATGCCGTACGCGACGACGATCAGGATCGCGGCGAGCGCGGCGAGCGGGATATCGCCGGCGATCCCCGCGAACGCGAGGGCCAGCGCGAGCACCGTGACGGCGTGGACCATCCCCGACAACCTGGAGGTCGCGCCGTTGCGGATGCCGGCGGCAGTGCGCGCGATCGCGGCGGTCGCCGGGATGCCGTGGAAGACGGGCGAGACGAGGTTGGCGATCCCCTGGCCGATCAGCTCGCGGTCGGAGTCATGACGCACGGCCTGCCCGGACATGCCGTCCGCAACCACCGCGGAGAGCAATGCCTCCACGGCGCCCAGGACGGCGATCGCGGCGGCGGTCGGGAGCAGCTCGATCGCCAGCCGGATGTCGAGCCACGCGACCGTGGGCAGCGGCAGCGAAGTCGGGAGCGCGCCGTACTTGCTGGACACCGTCGCGACCTCGACCTCGAGGAGCTTCGCGGCGGCGGTCGCGACGACCACCACGATCAGCGCGCCGGGGACGCGCCGGGGACGCGCCGGGGACGCGACTGCCAGAGGAACAGGAACGCGATCGCCGCGATGCCGATCGCCGCCGAGGCCGGTTCGATGCTGCCGAGGTGCCCGATCGTGTCGGCGAGCTTCTCGTGGAAGTGTTCCAGGCGCGGATCGGTGCCGCTCAGACCGAGCAGGGTGTTGAGCTGTCCGAAGGCGATGGAGATCGCGATGCCGCCGGTGAAGCCGACGACCACCAGCCCCGGCATGAAGCGCACCAGCCGGCCGATCGCGATGAGGACGATGCCGGCCAGGAAGCCCACCAGAGGGAGCGCGGCCGCGCCGTGGACCACGGTGACGTGCAGCAGGAGCGGCACCAGCGCCGCAGTGGGGCCGGTAATGTTGAAGCGCGATCCGCCGAACAGGCTGGCGGCGAAGCCCGCGAATGCCGCGGTGTAGAGACCGGCGACCGGGCTGACACCCACCGCGACCGCCAGGGCGATGGCGAGCGGGAAGGCGATGACCCCGACCAGCACCCCGGACAGCAGGTTGCCGGCGAGTTCCTGGCGGGACATCGACAGGTCGAATCGGGACGTTGCGTGCGCCAGCATCGGCGTCTTCGTTCTGCCGCCGGGCCCGGCGGCGGGGGATACCGGGGCTCAAGCGAGCCCGGCCCGAGCCACTGGGATACCACCCTGAACGCTAGGAGCAACATCCGCCCGGCCTCGCCCATGCGATCGGGCGGCGCGGAGACACGAAGAAGCCCGGCCGTGAGGCCGGGCTTCTCGCAGTCCTGGATGACGCCGAAGCGCCTAGATGAAGACGGAAGTGCTCTTCGGGCGGACGTTGCCGGAGCGGATCGCCTCCGCGGCGACCGCGGCGGCGACGCGCGTCGCGACGCCCTCGTTGAACGGCGAGGGGAGGATGTAGTCCTCGGTGAGCTGGTTGTCCGGGATCGACTCCGCGATGGCGCGAGCGGCGACGATCTTCATCTCCTCGGTGATCTCGGTCGCGCCGGCGTCCAGCGCGCCGCGGAAGAGGCCGGGGAAGCAGAGGACGTTGTTGATCTGGTTCGGGAAGTCAGAGCGGCCCGTCGCGATGACGCGGGCCAGGCCCTGGATCTCCGCCGGCATGATCTCCGGGATCGGGTTCGCCAGCGCGAAGACGATCGCGTCAGACGCCATCTTCGCCACCCACTCCGGCTTCACGAGGTTGGGGCCGGAGAGGCCGAGGAACATGTCCGCGCCCTCCATCGCCTCCTCCAGCGTGCCGTCGAAGCCCTCCGGGTTGGTGTGCTCGGCGAACCACTCCTTCGCCTCGTTCATGTGCTCCTTGCGGCCGGCGTACACCGCGCCCTGCCGGTCGAAGCCAATCACGTTCTTCACGCCGTAGTTCATGATGATGCGCGAGCAGGCAACGCCTGAGGCACCCACGCCCAGCACGCAGACCTTCAGATCCTCCGGCCGCTTGCCGATCAGCTTGAGGCTGTTGATCAGGCCGGCCAGCACCACCACGGCCGTGCCGTGCTGGTCGTCGTGGAAGACCGGGATGTCCATCTCCGCGCGGAGCCGATCCTCGATCTCGAAGCAGCGCGGGGCGGAGATGTCTTCGAGGAGGATGCCGCCGAAGCCGGGGGCGATCGCCTTCACGATCTTGATGATCTCCTCGGTGTCCTTCGTGTCCAGGCAGATCGGCCAAGCGTCCACGTTGCCGAAGGACTTGAAGAGC
>JAQCJS010000287.1 GCA_027592975.1 Chloroflexota bacterium | reverse complement strand
CATCTGCAACGCCGCGAGGAAGCCGATCTGCAGCGCGATCCCCGCGCCCAGCACCAGCCTCGCCACCGTCCGGTCCCACGCGTACATCAGCACCCCCGCGACCAGATTGAGCCCCAGCACGATCGTTGCGGCGCGGGGGACGCCGATCAGGATGTCCTTGCCGTTCGTCTCGGAGAGCGGGTTCAGCTCTGCCGGCGGGAAGAAGACGCGCACCGTCTCCGGCAGGCCGCCGTACTGGAGCGCGAGCGCGAGCCACGAGATCGCGCACATCGCGATCGCCGCGCTGGCCAGCGCCCAGCCCATGCGGTCGCTCCAGAACCCCTGCATGGAGGACAGCGCCCGCTCCACGTGGTGCGTGACCTCCGCCGTGGGTCCCAGGTCCTGGCGCACCTGGATCTGCCGCGCGAACGCGGCCGGGTCCGGCACGGAGATCGCGTAGTTCCGCTCGGTCGTCATCACGTACAGCACCTGCTCCGGCGTCTGGTGCGTGGAGTAGAACAGCACGTTGCCAATACGCGCGATCTCCGCGCGGCCGATGTGGTAGCCCATCCACGAGATGCCCTGCACCTGTGGCACTCCGACGGACGTGCCCGGCACGAGGCGCTCGATCGCGCCGAGGGGGATCACCTGCCTGGTGACCCCCCAGCGGATCACCAGCCCGTTGCGATCCAGCGAGTACGAGAGCGTTGCCAGCGAGTACGTCCAGTAGGCGAACACCGCGGCGACGCCAAGGCATGCCGCGATCACGAGCGAGGTGCCCAGCGTGAGCAGCCCGAACGGCTGGCCCAGCGTCCCGAGCACCAGCAGCGCCGCGATCCCCACCGCCCAGGCGATGAGTACCGCACCGACCATCAGGCCAAGCGCGCGCGGGGGCTGGTAGAACACGCGGCGGAGCCTCCGTGTGGTCGGGACCATGGCGGGTGGGAGCAAGCAAACGGGGCGAGGGTGTCCTCGCCCCGTGCTGGTCAGTGTACCGAAGCCCCGCGGTACAGGGCCTGTGTGGGCCTAGCTAGCTCTGCGCCGCGACCGCCGCGTCCTTGAAGACCGGGGTCAGCCAGTCCTGGTACTGCGGCAGGCGGCCCGTGATCATCTGGAAGTACAGCGTCTGGATCTGCTTCGAGACGCGCCCCGGCTTGCCGTCGCCGATCGCCACCCGGTCAACCTCCGTGATCGGGGTGACGTGCGCAGCGGTGCCTGTCATGAACACCTCGTCCGCGATGTAGAGCTCCGTCCGGTCGATCGAGCGGCGCTCCACGTCCAGGCCCAGGTGCGTCTTGGCCAGCGTCAGCGCCGTGTCCAGCGTGATGCCTTCCAGGATGTTGTCGCTGGGCGACGGGCTCACCAACTTGCCGCCGCGCAGCATGATGATGTTCTCGCCGGAGCCCTCCGAGACGTGCCCGTCGTTGTTGAGCATGATCGCCTCGTCGAAGCCGTTGAGCTGAGCCTCCGTCTTCGCCATGGAGTTGTTCACGTAGATGCCGGTGACCTTCGCACGGGCCGGGATGCCCGTGTCGTCCACCCGCCGCCAGGACGAGGTCATGCAGCGCGCGCCGGCGTCCGGATCCAGGTACGCGCCGAACGGCGTCACGTACAGCAGGAACTCGTCGTTCAGGTTGTGCATGCGTAGGCCCACCACCTTCGAGGCCTTGTAGACCATCGGGCGGATGTACACGTCCTCGCGGTAGCCGCAGCGCTCCGCGACCTGCTGCACCAGCGAGACCAGCTCGTCGTCGGTGTAGCGGATCTCCATGCGCATGATCTTGGCGCTCTGGCGGATGCGCTCAATGTGCTCGCGCACCTTGAACAGGTAGAGCTGGCCGTGCTCCTCGTTCCAGTTCCCGCGGATGCCCTCAAATACCGCCGTCCCGTAGTTGAAGGCGTGCGTCATGATGTTGATGTTCGCCTGCTCGAGCGGGACGAACTGGCCTTCAAAGAACGCGGTCGGGGTCGCCATGGGACATTCCTTGCTGCGCCGTGCGAGGGCTTCCGAGGCGACGTGCGGCGCCTCCGGAGTGCCGTGAATCATAGGATTGCCTGAAACAGCCCGGCAAGCACGGTTATGCTGGCCGCCGATCGCCCGCCTACCCCCCCCACCGCAGGAGGCTCCCATGTCCCGGCTCTTCGAGAAGTTCACTGTTGGCAACCAGGAGATCATCGCGCTGTCGGACGGAGCGCCGGAACGGGCGCTTGGCGGCTTCTTCGCCGGTGTCGACCCCGCCCTCTGGACCGCGGCCCTCGGCATCCCCGGCCCGGACGAGGGCGTCCCGTTCAACTTCGGCACCTTCCTCATCCGCTCGGGCGGACGGACGATCCTCATCGACTCCGGCTACGGCACCCCCGCGAAGGCGATGAACATCCTGGGCGGCGGGGAGCTCCCCGACCGCATCGCCGAGGCGGGAGTGAAACTGGAGGAGGTCACGGACGTCCTGCACACCCACCTCCACGGCGACCACATCGGCTGGAACGTCACGCCGGATCCGGCCGGTGGCCCGGATCGGCTCACCTTCCCCAACGCCACGTTCCACATCGCCGCGCGCGAGCTGGAGTACTGGCTGAACGGCGCGCCGAAGGGCGAAGAGCGCACCGCCACCGCGGCGAAGAACGTCCTCCCGATCCAGGCCGTGGATCACATCCGGACCTTCGATGGCGAGGTGGAGGTGCTCCCGGGCGTCAGCGCCATCTCCACGCCGGGCCACACCCCCGGTCACACCTCGTTCATGGTCTCCTCCGCCGGACAGGAGCTGCTGATCGTCGGCGACGCCGCCCACCACCCCGTCCATTTCGAGCACCACGACTGGATCCCGGGCGTCGACCTGGACCCTGCGGAGTCCACGCGCTCGCGCGGCAAGCTGAGCGCGCTC
>JAQCJS010000286.1 GCA_027592975.1 Chloroflexota bacterium | reverse complement strand
CCGACCTCGAATCGCTCGTGCGGTTGCCATCGGTCAGCGCGGAGGGGCCGGCGACGGAGGGGATGGCGGCGTGCGCGGCGCGCGTGGAGGCGCTGTTCGCCGCGGAAGGGCTGGCCACGCGGCGGCTGGAGGTCGCCGGCGGGCCGCCCGTGATCCTCGCGGAGCATCCGGCGCCGGCCGGCGCGCCCACCGTGCTGCTGTACGCGCACTACGACGTGCAGCCCGCCGGCGACCCCGCGCTGTGGAGCGTCGCGCCGTTCGAGCCGATGGAGCGCGACGGCCGCCTGTACGGGCGCGGTGCCTCGGACGACAAGGCGGGCATCGCGATCCACCTCGGCGCGATCCGCGCGCTGCTCGCGGACGGCGGCATCCCCGTGGGGCTGAAGGTGATCGTGGAGGGCGAGGAGGAGCTGGGCTCGCCGCACATCGTGGAGCTGCTCGCGCTGCACGGGGACGCGCTGGCCGCGGACGCCATCGTGATCTGCGACTCGGAGCACTGGCGCGTGGGGACGCCGGCGCTCACGACGACGTTGCGCGGGCTGGTGGACTGCGTGGTCGAGGTACAGACGCTGGAGCGCGGCGTGCACAGCGGGCAGTTCGGCGGTGCGGTGCCGGACGCGCTCACCGTCCTGGTCCGCACGCTGGCCACGCTGCACGACACGGGCGGCTCGCCCGCGATCGCCGGCCTCGTGCGCGCGCCCGACCCGGAGGTCGAGGTGGAGGAGCGCGATCTGCGATCCAGCGCGGGTCTGCTGGAGGGCGTGGCGCTGGTGGGCGACGGCCCGATCGCCGCGCGCCTGTGGGCACGGCCCGCCGTCTCGATCCTCGCGATCGACGCGCCGCGCGTGTCCGAGGCGATCAACCAGATCATCCCGGTGGCCCGCGCGAAGGTCTCCCTGCGGGTCCCGCCGGGACAGGACGCCACGGAGGCGCTCGATGCGCTGGTCGCGCACCTGGAGGCGGCGGTGCCGTGGGGCGCGCGCGTCACCGTCACCCGCGGGTCGAGCGCGCCCGGGTTCGCGCTGACCGAGCGCGGCGCGGAGTACGCGGCGTTCGCGGAGGGCATGACGGAGGCGTGGGGCGTTCGCCCCGCCGAGATCGGCGTGGGCGGCACCATCCCGCTGATCTCGCTGCTGGCGGAGCGCTTCCCCCGCGCCGCCGTCCTGGTCACCGGCGTGGGTGAGCCGACCAGCCGCATCCACGGCCCGGACGAGAGCCAGGACCTGGGCGAACTGCGGCGCTCCATCCTCGGCGAGGCGCTCGCGCTGCAGAACGTCGCGAGGCAGGCGTAGCCACCGCATGGCCGCACCTCGGGCCCGCTGCGCACACGCGGTCGGTCGCGTAAGGTGAACGCTCCCGTGGCAAAGACGGGGCGACGAAGACGCAGCGAGGGTGAGCGCGTGATCTCGGACGCCTTTCCAGTCGTGGGGATCGTGGGTGCGGGCCAGCTGGCGCGCATGATGATCCAGGCCGCGATCCCGCTCGGGATCGGCGTGCGTGTGCTCGCGGAGCGCGCGGACGACTCTGCCGCCCTCGTCTGCCCCAATGTCGACATCGGCATGCCGAACAACGCGCGCCACCTGCGCGAGTTCGCCGCGAAGTGCGACGTGGTCACGCTGGATCACGAGCTCGTCTACCTGGACGCGCTGGCGGAGATCGAGGCGGCCGGCGGCGTGGTGCGTCCGGGCGCGGAGACGCTGCGCTACGCGAAGGACAAGTTCTACCAGCGCACCGCCTTCAGGCGCGCCGGACTGCCGGTGCCGGACTTCGCGGAGTTCCTCAACTTCCCGGCGATCGAGGAGTTCGCGGCGAAGCACGGCTGGCCGGTCGTTGTGAAGTCGCAGCAGGGCGGCTACGACGGCCGCGGCGTCTGGGTGCTGGAGGACGAGGACGAGGCGCGCGACTTCTTCGACGCGACCGCCGGCACCGGCGTCGACCTGATGCTGGAGCAGCACGTCAAGATCGACCGGGAGCTCGCCGTGCTGGTGGCGCGCCGCCCCGGCGGCGA
The DNA here is from genome assembly GCA_027592975.1 of Chloroflexota bacterium. Next base: position 867 of record JAQCJS010000286.1, on the reverse strand, counting down.
GACCGTGACCTACCCCGTGGTCGAGACGGTGCAGCGCGACGGCATCTGTCACGAGGTGGTCGCGCCCGCGCCGGTGGCGCCCGAGATCGCGGATCGCGCGCGCGCCCTGGGCGAGCGGATCGCGGAGCTGACCGGCGCGGTGGGCATCATCGCGACGGAGCTCTTCCTGACCGGGGACGATCTGCTGATCAACGAGGTCGCCACGCGGCCGCACAACTCCGGGCACTTCAGCATCGACGGCTGCGCGACCTCGCAGTTCGCGAACCACCTGCGCGCCGTCCTCGACTGGCCGCTGGGGCCGGCGGATCTGCTCGCGCCGGTGGTGGTGATGGCGAACCTGCTGGGCGAGGGCCGCGAGAGCCTGGCGCCGAGGATGGCGCGCGCGCTCGATCTTCCGGGGGGCGTGCACCCACATCTCTACGGCAAGGAAGTGCGGCCGGGCCGCAAGATCGGCCACGTCACCGTCCTGGGCGATGACCTGGAAGCGACTCGTGCGCGCGCGGTGCAGGCCGCCGCGCTGCTCACCGGGAGGGCGACATGACCGAGGCCACGCCGATCGTCGGCATCGTGATGGGCAGCGACTCCGATCTCAACGTGATGCGCGCCGCCGCCGACACGCTCAAGGAGCTCGGCGTCCCGCACGAGGTGCGCGTGGTCTCCGCCCACCGCACCCCGGAGGCGATGATCGAGTACGGCAAGACGGCGGAGGCGCGCGGACTGCGCGTGATCATCGCGGGCGCGGGCGGCGCGGCGCACCTGCCGGGGATGCTCGCCTCCGTCACCACGCTGCCGGTGATCGGCGTGCCGGTGCCGCTGCAGTACCTCGATGGCCTCGACTCGCTGCTGTCGATCGTGCAGATGCCGGCG
>JAQCJS010000285.1 GCA_027592975.1 Chloroflexota bacterium | reverse complement strand
GCGGAGTGGAACTACTACAGCGCCGACGTGACCCGCACCTACCCAGCGAATGGCCGGTTCACCGCCGCCCAGCGCGCCGTGTACGACATCGTCCTGGAGGCGCAGCGGAAGGGCATCGAGCGTGCACGCCCCGGCCTCGCGTTCCACGACGTCCACGATGCGGCGGTCCGCACGCTCATCGAGGGACTGATCGACCTCAAGGTGCTCAAGGGGGACGTCGACTCGCTGATCGAGCGCGGCGCGTACCGGCACGTCTACATGCACTCCACGAGCCACTGGCTCGGCCTCGATGTCCACGATGCGGGCAAGTACCGCGAAGGCGGGAAGTCAGTCCCGCTGCGCCCCGGGATGGTGCTGACGGTCGAGCCCGGGCTGTACTTCGCACCTGGGACCAAGGGCGTCCCCAAGCGGTTGGAAGGGATCGGGATCCGCATCGAGGACGACGTACTCGTGACGAAGGACGGCAACCGCAACCTCAGCGGCAAGATCCCGTCGCAGCCGGACGACCTCGAGGCGCTGGTGGGTGGCCGCTAGCCCGTGGACCAGCCTCCAACGCGGTTCCGCCCGCGCACCGGGCCGTACTCGGCCGTCCGCGCGCAGCGACGGCTGCGGTTCCCCGTCCTCGGCGTGGCGGAGGTGCTGCCGGCGCTCCTCGTCTCCGCCCTGGTCTTCTGGCAGCACGAGGTCTCGCCGGATGCCCCGCCGCTGGCGACCGGCACCACGGTCACATCCGTAGGCGCCTCCGTGGGCGCGTCCGTGGGCGCGTCCACAGACGCCTCGGGGGGCGATGAGGGCAGACAGACCGCCTCCCTGACGCACGAGGCCACACCGGCGGCGGAACCGGGCCCCTCCTCCCTCGGCATCCCCGTCCCTGAGATCAGCGCATCAGCCGCGATCATCGTCGACGACGCGTCGCTCGCTGTCCTGTACGACAAGGACGGCCATACGCCGCGACCACCGGCGAGCGTCACGAAGATGGCGACGGCGGTGGTTGCGCTGGAACGAGGGCGGCTCGACGACGTGGCCACGTCCGGCCTCCATTTCTGGGACCTCGCCATCGAGGACAGCTCCACGATGGGGCTCGAGCCGGGCGACCAGTTGACGCTTCGCGAGTTGCTCTACGGCCTCATGCTCGTCTCCGGAAACGATGCCGCCGCCACGATCGCTGAGCACATCGCCGACAGCGAGGAGGCGTTCGTCGCGGCGATGAACGCGCTGGCCGAACGTCTCGGCATGGAGTCGACGCGATTCCAGAACGCCGCTGGCCTGTCCGAGCCGGGGCACGTCAGCAGCCCGTGGGACCTCGTGCTGCTCGGACGCTACCTGATGCGCTTCCCGGACCTCCGCGAGATCGTCGCGACGGAGGAGCACATCGCCCGAGGGCTTCGTAACGGCGAGGCGGTGGAGTTCGACCTCTACAACCACAACCCGCTGCTGAACTACACGGAGGGCGTGGACGGCCTCAAGACCGGCTTCACGGAACAGTCAGGGCGCACGTTCGCCCTCACCGCCCTGCGCGGTGGCCACCGCGTCTACATCGTCCTCATGGACACGACGCTGCGCGCCCAGGACGCCATCGCCCTCGTCGAGTGGGCGTTCGCAAACCACGTGTGGCCTGGCGACGCCGCGCCGCCGTCGGGCGCGCCGGACGCCGAGGTCGCGACGAACTAGCACAGGGCTGCCGAAAGTAGCTGAGAGGTGGACGAAACCTCCTCCACACTGCCTGTGATAGAACACCAGTACTGTTAACGCGCTCCGCCACGACATCTGCTCATGCGATCTAGCGCATGCTTGACACGCTCTGCCAGAAGCGTAGTATCGCCGATGCGCATCCAGATAATCAGTTTATCTGGATGAGCAATTACACCACATCTAGTGCCTCGGCCCGGTTCCCGCCCCAATATCTAGGGGCACCCCGCTCAGGCACCTCCGACGCCCTGCAGGCGCCCAGGAAGGCCTCCACGATGCGCATCAATCGCCGCTTCACCGTCTCGACCATCTCCGGCGAGGCGGATCCGTACAACGGCGTCCCGTTCACCAAGCGCACCTCGCGCATCGTGAACCCCGACGGGTCGGTGGTGTTCGAGGCGCGCGACATCGACATGCCGGCGGGCTTCTCGCAGGTCGCGACCGACATCATGGCGCAGAAGTACTTCCGCAAGGCGGGCGTGCCCTCGGCGACGGTGCCCGTCGAGGAGGACGGTGTGCCGGCGTGGCTGCAGCGCCGCGTCCCCGCTGAGGGCGCGACGATGGCCGGCGAGTCGGACGCGCGCCAGACCTTCCACCGCCTCGCGGGTACATGGACCTACTGGGGCTGGAAGGGCGGCTACTTCGACACCGAGGAGGAAGCGCGCGCGTTCTACGACGAGCTCTCCCACATGATGGCGCGCCAGATGGCGGCGCCGAACTCGCCGCAGTGGTTCAACACTGGTCTCCACTGGGCATACGGCATCACCGGCCCCGCCCAGGGCCACTCCTACGTCGACGCCGCGATCAACGAGGTCGTCGCCTCCACGAACGCCTACGAGCGCCCGCAGCCGCACGCCTGCTTCATCCAGAGCGTCACCGACGACCTGGTGAACACCGGCGGCATCATGGACCTCTGGACGCGCGAGGCGCGGATCTTCAAGTATGGGTCCGGCACCGGCTCCAACTTCTCCAACATCCGCGGCGAGGACGAGTCGCTCTCGGGCGGCGGGAAGTCCTCAGGGCTGATGTCGTTCCTCAAGATCGGCGACCGTGCTGCGGGCGCGATCAAGTCCGGCGGCACCACGCGGCGTGCGGCGAAGATGGTGATCGTCAACGCTGACCACCCGGACGTGGAGCAGTTCATCGACTGGAAGGTGAAGGAGGAGCAGAAGGTCGCCGCCCTCGTCACC
>JAQCJS010000284.1 GCA_027592975.1 Chloroflexota bacterium | reverse complement strand
CCACGCCAGCGCCCGCTGCCCAGCCTCGGAACGCCGCAGCCGGGCTGCCGCCCGCGCCGCCGCGCAAGCAGGGAGCCGCGTTGCCCCCCTTCACCAGCGTCCGGCAGGCGCTGGTCCTGGACGAGGTGTCCGGCGGCGTCCTGTACGCCAAGGGGGCGCACGTCCGCACCCATCCCGCCAGCCTGACCAAGATCGCCACCGCGATCGTGGCGATCGAACGGGGCAATCTGGACCGTGTGGTGACCGTGGACGTGGACTACCGGAACTTCCCGGGGAGCACGCTGATGGGGCTGCGCCCGGGCGACCGCTTCACGGTGCGGGACCTGCTGCACGGGCTGATGCTCGCCTCCGGCAATGACGCCGCGGTGGCCCTCGGCCGCGCGATCAGCGGATCGGACGCCGCGTTCGTTGCGGAGATGAACGCGCTGGTGGAGCGCCTGGCGCTGCAGGACACGCACTTCATGAACCCGCACGGGCTGGACGAGGCTGGCCACTACACCTCCGCCTATGACATCGGCATGCTCGCGCGCCACGGGATGACCCTGCCGGACTTCCGCGTGTTGGTGGACGCGGAGTCGTACACCGCCCGCGGCACGAGGACGATCGCGATGGAGAGCCTGATCAGCGGGCTGCTGCGATGGGTGCCGGGCGCGACCGGCGTGAAGAGCGGCTACACGGACAATGCGGGACGCACGCTGGTCCTATCCGCAGAGCGTGACGGCCACCGGGTGTACGCGGTGGTGATGAACGACCCGGATCGCGAACTGGATGGCGCGACGCTGATGCAGTGGGCGTTCGTGAACCACGCCTGGCCGGTGCCCGCGACTCCCGCGATCGTGGCCCAGCCGACGCCGACGCCCGGGCCGGCTTCGGACGTTGTCCTCGCAGCGCGCGAGGGCCGCTAACCACTGGCCCGTCGTGGAGCGGCAGCACGCGCGATGCGAGGTGTCGCGCGCGCTGCCTGCTCGGCCACTACGCGTCAGGCGCGCGAACCGGCTCGGGCGCCCGGATGCCGGTCTCGATCCACATCCGCAAGCGCCACGACCGGACGTAGCGATACCACCACGGCACCAACGGCGGCGGCGAAGCGACCACGGTCGTATCCTTCTACCCAAATTGAACTGTTGTTGAACTGGTGACTGAGCCGTGCGACGCGGCCGGAACGGGTGGGCGCTACGTGCGCTTGTCCACCTGCTCGCGGATCTCGTCGCTCGCCTCCTCCAGCTTGTCCTTCGCCTTGCCGAGCATGCCCTGGCCCTTGCCCTTCGCCTCCTGCGCAGCGCCTTCAGCCTGCATCTCCTTGTTATCCGTGGCGTCGCCGACACCCTGCTTGGCGCTGCCCATGGCCTCGTTCGCCTTGCCCTTGACGCGATCCCCGGTACCACCCATCGGCGGCTCCTCTCACTGGCTCCGTTCGGTGCCTCGAAGTGTGCCGGGGATCCACCGCGCCCCGGGCTACGCAAGGAGGCACGCCGGTGGCAAGCGTGTTACAGCCCCCGGCGCTCAGTGATTGGCTGGAATCGCACGCCTGTTCCGGTCTCAGCGAAACCCATGCGTGTCGCTCGCGTCGATCGGGTTTCGCGACGCACAGGCGCTCCACGGTGGCGGGTGCGAGCGGCGCTGCTGCGTAGCGTCGATGGCGCAGCAAGTTTCCATCGCGAACAGGAGGTTCGACATGGCAGTCGTTGAGAAGTCGATCGAGATCGAGGTACCCGTCCAGACCGCGTACAACCAGTGGACGCAGTTCGAGGAGTTCCCCCACTTCATGGAGGGCGTGGAGCGCGTGCGCCAGCTGGCCCCCGACCGCCTGCACTGGATCGCGGATGTGGGCGGGCACGTGAAGGAGTGGGACGCGCGGATCGTGGAACAGAAGCCCGACGAGCGGATCGCGCAGCGACTCGGGCACCACGAACGACGGGATCGTCACGTTCCACCCGACCGGATCCGGCACGCGCATCGACCTGGCCGTCGAGTACGAACCGGAGGGCTTCGCAGAGAGCGTGGGCGACGCGCTCGGCTTCATGAGCCGCCGCGTGGAGGGCGACCTCGAGCGCTTCAAGGAGTTCATCGAACGCCGCGGGCGCGAGACGGGGTCGTGGCGCGGCCAGATCTAGCGCGCGCCGCCGCACACCGAGCACAAGGCGACCGCGGCGGGGAGCCTCGGACGATCGTTCCGATCACTCACTGACGAGACTCGCGGCGGACGAGCTGAGTGATCAGAGTCCGCATCCTGCGCCCGCACGGATATCGATCGCATCGCGCCGCGACCCTGCGCGCGACAGCTCGCTCGCAACGTCCTCGCACCTGCGATCGTCGCGCCTTCGCCACTGCGCCCTGAACGTCGTTGCGGCCATGTCACGGCACGCGGCGCACGCTAGTGGTGAGCCGCCGAGGGCTCGCGGGAAAGGAGGGCGCAGTGACAACGAACAACCTCACGTCGCAGTGCCCGGAGTGCCACGAACGCTTCCGCGACGACGACGCGTTGCGGCAGCACGGGTTGCGCGCGCACTTCCAGACGCGGCACGAACACGAAACGCAGCGCGCGGACGCGGTCATGGCGGATGCCGTGGATCGTCAGCAGGATCACGCCGGTCGCCGAGAGACCGCCGGGCAGCCCGGTGACGAGAGTCCGCCAGGGGCCGAGCGCGACCGCGAGCGCATGAACGCCGCACGCCCGCGGGAGGACATCGCCCAGCAGACCCAGCAACAGCAGCGCCAGGTGGAGTGACCGGCGCGGTTCCCGTGCCCCGCAGACGCAGGAAACACCGAGTGACATGCGCGACCCCGAGATGGAATCGACTGCGGACGACCGCGAGAACGCATCGCAGGATGGCGGCTGGGTGAAGATGAGCAGCACCGACGGGCGGCTCGACCTCCGCC
>JAQCJS010000283.1 GCA_027592975.1 Chloroflexota bacterium | reverse complement strand
GAGGAGCGGGGCGCGCCCGCGCACCTCGCCGGGTGCGGCTTCGAGGACGAGCGGTACGCCCATCATCTCCACCTCACCCAGTTCTGGGTGGTGCACCACCGCGCTCATCGCGTTGCGACGGGCGAGGTCGCTCGCGCGAAACTCGTCGCGCGTCTGCACCGGCTGTGCCGGCACGTCGGCCTCGCGGAAGAAGGATGTCCAGTAGTCGCGCGGCTCCGTGCGGAACAGCTGTTCGAGCACCGGTCCGAGGACTTCCTCGGCGATCGGGGTGTTGTGACCGAGCGGGTTTGTGCCCAGTCGTTCGTCGGCCAGCAGATCCTCACGCCCGATCGCGTTCATCATCTTCATGTAGAAGTCGGTCGTCGCGCAGCCGAGATAGAAGAAGCGCCCATCGCTGCCCGCGTACATGCGGTATGCGGGGGTGTTTCCCCGCCCGCCCCTCGGGGAGGGCAGTTTCGCCCGCACCGGGATGTCCCGCGTCGCGACCAGCGATCCGAGTTGGAGCGCCAGCGAGCCCGCGAGCCCGGACACCTCGAGCATCTGCCCGATGCCCCAGCGCGTGCGCGCGCGCAGTCCCGCGGCCAACGCGATCGCCGCGAGCAGCGAGGTGCCGTACGCACCAAGCGGCAGCACGACGCACGCGGGATCGCCGGAGTAGGTCTCCTGGCCCTCGGTCATCCCGTTCAGCGCATGAAGCAGCTGGGGGGACGCGGGCCGGTCGACCAGTGGGCCGTGCTCTCCGTACGGCGGCATTGCGAGGTACAACAGGCCGGGGTGATCGCGACGCAGCGTCTCGTCGTCGATGCCGAGGGCGCGCGCCTGCCGCTGCGGGAGATCGACGATCACCGCATCGGCGGTGCGTGCGAGCGCCTGAGCAGCCTCTCGCCCTCCTGCCGTGCCCAGGTTGAGGACCACTGAGCGTTTGCCTCGGTTGAACGTCTGGAAGCCGGGCGCGGTGCGGTACGGGTCGCCCTCGGGCGGCTCCACCTTCACGACATCGGCCCCGTGATCCGTGAAGTACATGGCGGCGTACGGCCCGGCGACGCCGGTGGAGAAGTCGATGATGCTCAGTCCGTCGAAGGCCGACACCCGTCCCTGCCTGTCCGGACCGGTCGGTCCTTGCCTGCCTGAGTGCGACCGATTGCAGACGCCTCATCGAAAGTTTGGTTGGCAACGCGCCGTAAGATTACCCCTGTCATGCTCCGCCTGGAACGGGCAGGGTACGCCCGCCGGAGCCGTTGCGGTGGCGCTTCGCCTCTGAACGGTCGGCATGTGGGCGGTTCGCAGTGCATTCGCGCACGGCGACATGCAGGTGATGCGGGACCAGATCGCGACGCGCGGGCTGGGACTGACCGCGAGTTGACGGGAACGCCGGTGGTATCGGCCACAGAGCGACGGCTCACGAGGAGGGACGCGCGATGGACTTCGGCTTCAGTGAGGAGAACGAACGGCTGCGCCGGAAGGCGGTGGACTGGCTCAAGGAGCATGTCACGCCGGAGGTCATGGCCGAGAAGAAGGCGAACGTCGAGGGCCTCCCCGGCCTCCTCGAGAAGCAACTGCTCGCGGAGAGCCTCGATGAAGGCTGGCTGGGCATGTCTTGGCCGGAGGAGTACGGCGGGCGCAACGCCAGCCGCATCGACCAGTTCATCGTCGAGGAGGCGTTCACCCGCTCGCGCACTGGGTTCAACATGGCCGGCGGCCCGAGCATGGAGCAGGCCGGCGCGATCATGACCGCCGGCACGGAGGAGCAGAAGCGCTACTTCCTGCCGAAAACGCTGAGCGGCGACGTCGTGTTCGCGATGGGCTACACGGAGCCGAGCGGCGGCACCGACCTCGCATCGCTCCAGACCCGCGCGGTCGAGGACGGCGACGACTACGTCATCAACGGTACGAAGATGTTCTGCAGCGCGGCACATGCCTGCACGCACATCTACCTGATGACCCGCACTGATCCCGATCTGCCGAAGCACCGCGGCATCTCGATCTTTCTCGTGCCGATCAACACGCCCGGAATCACCGTCACCCCGCTGTGGACGCTGCCCGGCGGGCGCACCAACATGCTGTACCTCGAGGACGTCCGAGTACCGCGGAGCGCGATGCTGGGCGAGAAGAACCGCGGCTGGTACATCGCCTCCGCCGCGCTCAACCTCGGACGCGGCGGCGCCGGACGCTACTACGAGTACGTCGAGGAACTCGAGCGCGCGATCGACTTCCTGAAGACGACCGAGTTCGATGGCCACTCGCTGATGGAGGATCCGGACATCCGCGACCGCGTCGCCGAGCTGTACACCGAGGCGCAGGTCTGCCGGCTGTTCCTGTGGCGAAACATCTCGTTCGAGGCGCGGAACATCAACCCGCCGTACGAGATCTCGTCGCAGAAGGTGTGGGGCCCCGAGTTCTGGATCAAGTCGTCGCAGGCGATCACGCAGATCATGGGCCCGTACGCGCAGTTGACCCAGGAGTCCGACCTCGCCCCCGACGACGGGTGGTACGTGAAGAAGTACCTCGGCGGTGGTCGCGGCACGTTCGCCCACGGCGGCGTGCAGGTCATGCGCAACCAGATCGCCAAGCGCGGCCTGGGCCTGCCCACGAGCTAGTCCCGCTCACCAACGACACATCCGACCTCGATCAAGGAGATCCCGTGGACGTCCTGCTGAACGAAGAAGAAGAGTTGCTCAAGAGCAGCGTGCGCGACTTCCTCGCCGCCGAGTGCCCGACGAGCCTGGTGCGCGAGATGGAGGGCGACGAGCGCGGCTACCCGCCCGCCCTGTGGGCGCAGGCCGCGAACCTCGGATGGCAGGGGCTCGCGCTCCCGTCCGAGTACGGCGGCAGCGACTCGCCGCTCACGCACGTCGGCATCTTGCTCCAGGAGGTCGGCCGCGCGGCC
>JAQCJS010000282.1 GCA_027592975.1 Chloroflexota bacterium | reverse complement strand
CCCGGATGCCACCGATGGCGCGCCGAGTGCGCTACGATTCTCCCCGGACCGCCCACCGCGGAGACCGCCGATGTCGCCTGAGTCTTCCGTGACCGTCGGCGTTCGGATGGCTCGGCGACCTGTTCCCGAAGCGATACGTGGTGACGGGTGGACTGTGCTCGCTGGCGCTGGGGCTCTTCGTCCTGGCGTTCTCCACGGAGCTGTGGCACGTCGGGCTCGCGCTCATCCTGTACGCGCCGGCGTACGGCGGGCTGGCGACGATGATGTTCGCGATGCGCAGCGAGTACTTCGGACGGCGCTCGCTCGCGACGATCCAGGGGTTCATGGGGTCCGTGCTGGTGCTGGGGACGGTCAGCGGCCCGATCTACGCGGGCTGGATCTTCGACGTCACGAACAGCTACCGGATCGCCTTCCTCACCTTCGCGGTGGCGACGGCGATCGCGATCGTCCTCATCCTAGCCGCGAAGCCGATCCGGCACGCCACCACGGCGTAGCCCAGACGCCACCCGGCGGCGGCGGGGGTGTTTGCCCCCAGCCCCCCACTTCTGCGATCGTGAGGGGGATCCGGCCCGCACGCGGCCACCTGAACCGCGCGCGCTTGACCGAGAAGGAGACCACGATGACCAGCGCCACCACGAACGCTTCCACGGACCAGCAGGGCGAGGCGGGCGTCCTCGATGCGTTGATCATCGGCGCCGGGTTCTCCGGGATGTACCAGTTGCACACGCTGCGCGACCGCCTGGGCCTGTCCGTGCAGGTGCTGGAGATGGGCGCGGGCGTCGGGGGGACGTGGTACTGGAACCGCTACCCCGGCGCGCGCTGCGACTCCGAGAGCCACTCCTACTGCTACTCGTTCCGCGACGACCTGGTGAAGGATTGGGAGTGGTCGGAGCGCTACCCGGAGCAGCCGGAGATCATCCGCTACCTGAACTTCGTGGCGGACCGCCTCGATCTGAAGCGCGATATCCACTTCCAGACGCGGGTGGTGGGCGTGGAGTACGACGAGCCGGGCAACGTCTGGCACGTGACCACGGAGGCGGGCGATCGCTTCACCGCGAAGTACGTGATCGCCGCCGTGGGGTGCCTGTCCGCGACCAACGTGCCGAAGTTCCCCGGCCTGGAGACGTTCGAGGGCGCGTGGTACCACACGGGCCTATGGCCGCACGAGGGCGTGGACTTCGCGGGGAAGCTCGTGATCCAGATCGGGACTGGCTCGACGGGCATCCAGTCCGCGCCGGTTATCGCGAAGACGGCGGCGCACCTGACGGTGATGCAGCGCACCGCGCAGTTCAGCGTCCCGGCGCGCAACACGCCACTCACGGACGAGTTCCGGCAGTGGGTGAAGGACAACTTCTCCGAGATCCAGCGCACCATGCGCAGCACCACCAACGGACACCCGTTCACGATCCAGGATCGCTCCGTCTTCGACGTCTCCGATGCGGAGCGCATGGCGATCTATGAGGCGGCGTGGGAGAAGGGCGGCCTGCAGTTCCGCAGCTCGTTCCGCGACATCCTGAGCAGCAAGGAAGCGAACGACACCGCCGCGGCGTTCCTGAAGGAGAAGATCCGCGAGATCGTGAAGGATCCGGAGACCGCCGCGAAGCTCTCCAACATCGACCACCCGTACGCGGCGAAGCGTCCGCCGATCGACACGGAGTACTTCGACACGTTCAACCGCGACAACGTGGAACTGATCGACGTGCGCGCCGACCCGATCGAGGCGATCACGCCGACCGGTGTACGCCTGCAGAGCGGCGCGGAGCACCCCGCGGACATCATCGTCTTCGCGACCGGCTTCGACGCGATGACCGGCGCGCTGCTGAAGATGGGCATCCAGGGGCGTGACGGCCTGTCGCTCTCGAAGGCGTGGGAGGCGGGGCCGCGCAACTACCTGGGGCTCCAGGTGGCGGGCTTCCCGAACCTGTTCACCGTGACCGGCCCGGGCAGCCCATCAGTCCTCTGCAACATGCCCGTCGCGATCGAACAGCACGTGGAGTGGATCACCGACTGCATCGCCCACATGCGCGAGCGCGGCGTGGAGCGGATCGAGGCGCGCCCGGAGGCCTCGGACGCGTGGGTGGAGCAGGTGAACGAGGCGGCGCGGGCGACCCTGCTGCCGGAGGCGCACAGCTCCTGGTACCTGGGTGCGAACGTCCCCGGCAAGCCGCGCGTGTTCATGCCCTACGCCGGCGGGATGGCGCGCTACCGCGGCATCTGCGACGAGGTGGCGGCGAAGGGATACGAGGGCTTCGCGCTGACGTAGCGCCCTCGACGGCCTCGACGGCCTCGGCGGCTCGACGGCCTCGGCGGCTCGACGGCCTCGGCGGCTCGGCGGCTCGGCGGCTCGGCGGCTCGGCGGCTCGGGGTGCGCTACGCCGTGATGCGCCCCGAGCGGCGCGCCCACTGGTAGCTCGCCGCCAGCGCGCTCACGGGCCGCTCGGCGGCGTAGGGGTACGCGGGCACGCCGTTCCGCTCCAGGAACCGGCAGGCGTCCTCCACCTGCACGTCGCCCATGAGCGAGGCGACGATCGGCTTCGACTTGCCAGCCGCGCGCGCTTCGTTCAGCACCTCCACCACGAGCTCCGCGAAGACCATCGGCGGCGTCAGGATCGTGTGCCAGTAGCCCAGGATCACCGCGTGCACGCGGTCGTCGTTCAGCGCCAGGCGGATCGCCTTACGGTACGTCTCCGGCGGCTCGCCCCCGGTGAGGTCGATCGGGTTACCGAACGCGCCGAACGGCGGGATCAGCTCGCGGAACGCCGCGCCCAGGTCGTTCGGCACGGTCATCAGCTTCAGCCCGTAGTCGGAGCAGGAATCGGCCAGCAGCACGCCGGAGCCGCCGGCCCCGGTGATGATCAGCACGTTCTCTCCCACGGGCGCCGGCAGCATGGACAGCG
>JAQCJS010000281.1 GCA_027592975.1 Chloroflexota bacterium | reverse complement strand
CCCGGCAAGCCGGTGATCGCCGCCGTGAACGGCTTCGCGCTGGGCGGCGGGATGGAGGTGGCGCTGGCGTGCGATCTCCGGGTGGCAGCGGAGAGCGCGCGCTTCGGCCTGCCCGAGATCACGCGCGGGTTCTTCCCCGGCGGCGGCGGCCCGGTGCGCCTGCCTCGCAGCATCCCGCGCGCGGTGGCGATGGACATGCTACTCACCGGCGAGCCACTGCACGCGGAGGCGGCGCTCCGCTGGGGGCTGGTCAGCCGCGTCGTTCCGGACGAGGCGCTCCTGGAGACGGCGATGACGATGGCGCGGCGCATCGCCTCGTTCGGTCCGCTGGCGGTGCGTGCTGCGCGGGAGCTGGCGCACACGCAGGAGGGCCTCCCGTTCGCGGAGGCGATGCGGCTGGCGACCTCGCTACGCTGGATCATCGGACAGACGGCCGACGCCGCCGAGGGCCCGGCCGCGTTCGCGGAGAAGCGAGAACCGCACTACCGCGGCGAGTAGATCAGGAGACCGTGATGCTTCGAGTTGTCCACTTCGATATCCACGCGGATGACCCTCACCGCGCGATGCAGTTCTACGGCGAGCTCTTCGGCTGGACGTTCCCCGCGTACTTCCCCAACTACTGGGGCGTGGTGACCGGCGAGGACGGCACGCCCGGCATCAGCGGCGGGCTCGCGCTGCGCCGAGGACCACGCCCGACGGCCGGGCAGCCCGTCTCCTCGTTCGTCTGCACCGTGGATGTGCCCTCCGTGGACGACTACGTCGCGAAGGTCCTGGCGCTCGGCGGGGCGATCGCGGAGTCGAAGATCGCCATCCCGGGAATGGCGTGGATCGCGTACTGCATCGACACCGAGGGCAACGTCTTCGGGATGTACGAGGAGGACCCCGCGGCGGAGTAGCGGACGCTCCGGGGCTAGCGCTGGATGCGGACGCCGGCTTCCGTGTGCATGTCCACGGCGACCGTCGTCTCGCCGCGCAGCCAGTCGACGAGGTCGCGCCCGGCCAGTTCGCGACGCCAGCCACGCAGCAGCGGCAGGTCCGGCTCCTGCGAGCGGTCGCCGGTGAGCCACCACGCGATCAGGTCGTCCATCTCGCGGCGCGTGGCGACGAAGCGCGAGGCGATCTCCGCCTCGCGACAACGGGCCTGCACGATCCCGCTGAGGATCGCGGGCCACGCCTGGCCCAGGTTCGGGAGGCGCGGCGGCGTCGGGTCGTCCTCTGGCGGATCGTTCACCCCGTTCTCCACGGCGTCCATGATCGCCTTGCCGTAGCGTTGGATCGTACCCTCGCCCAGGCCGCGGACGGCGCTCAGGTCGGCCGTGTCGCGCGGGGGACGGCGCGCGAGCTCCAGCAGCGAGCGGTCGTTCATGATCCAGGACGGCGGGCGGTTCGCCCGCAGCGCCTCCTGCTCGCGCCACGCGGCGACGGAGCGCAGCGCGCCCAGCGAGCGGCGCTTCAGGCTGTTCCACCCACGCACGCGGCGGTACATCTCTTCCGGCGGGGTGCGCTCCGCCCACGCGTCGGCCAGGAGGTCGCACTCTTCCTGAACCCACGAGGCACGGCCGCGCTCGTCCAACTGCTGCTTCAACTGCCGCCACACGGCCGGCAGGTAGCGCACGTCGTCCAGTGCGTAGCGCAGTTGATCCTCGGACAGCGGACGGCGCGACCACTCGGTGTACTGCGCGCCCTTGTCCAGGCGCACGCCGGCCATGCGCTCCACCAGCGCCCCGTAGCCGATCTGCTCGCCCATGCCGAGGAACGCGGACGCGATCTGCGTGTCGAAGACCTTCGTCGCGCGCACGCCGAACGCGGCGCCGATCAGCGCCAGGTCGGCCTGCGCGGAGTGGATGAGCACCTCGACGTCATCGCGCGCGACGAGGTCGATCACGGCACGCGGGTCAACGCGCAGCGGGTCGATCGCGGCTACCGTCGGCGCGGCCTCGTCGCCCCAGCCCACCTGCACCAGCGAGAGCTCGGCGACGTAGCGGCCTTCGGTCATGAACTCGAGGTCGAGCGCGAACCAGCCGCCCCGCGTGATCTCGGCGGCGATCGACGCCACCTCGGCGGAGTCCGTGACCGGAGTCGGGAGTTGCTGTTCGACAGTCACCGACGGGAAGATAACACGTCGCGACCTTGTGGACGCCTCCCGGCGGGGAATCCCCCATCGGCGGTATGCTGGGGCCGCGTACCCACGTACGAGCAACGGACGGAGTCCCCGTGACGAATCCCCCTGCCGACGAGGCCCGCACCGGCCCGCTCAAGCTCACGGTGGTCTCGGACTTCATCTGACCCTGGTGCTACATCGGTCTCGTGGAGATCGAACGGCTGTACCGCAACTGGGAGATCGAGCTCGACTGGGCGCCGTACTTCCTTGACCCGTCCATCCCGCCGGAGGGCCGCCCGCGCGCACCGCAGGCGCCTGACGCCCCGGAGACGCCCGTGGAGGCTCGGGGCAAGCGCCTGAACCTGGACTTCCGGCGCGGCCGCACGTTCACCCCGCACACGATCCTGTCGCTTCAGGCTGGCGAGTGGGCGGCGACAAACGGCGCCACGCAGCAGGTGATCGACTACCACGGCGCGCTGTTCAAGGCGTACTTCACCGACTTCGAGGACCTCATGGAGATCGACGTCCTCGTCCGCCACGCCGACGAGGTCGGGCTCGATGGTGCCGCGCTGCGCGAGGTGCTGGTCACGGGTGCCTACGCCGACGCGACGAACGAGGCGATCGAGCAGTCCTACGCCGTGGGCGTGCAGGCGATCCCCACGTTCATCCTGGACGAGCAGTACGCCGTGGTTGGCGCGCAGGAGTACGACACGCTGGAGCGCGTCATGGAGCAGCTCAACGCGAAGCGCCGCGAGACGCCGCTCCCCGACCCGCACGCGTAGAGGCATCGGAGTCCGCGGGTGCCGCGCCGG
>JAQCJS010000280.1 GCA_027592975.1 Chloroflexota bacterium | reverse complement strand
CACTCAACAGGACGGCCCCTCTTCGGAGGGGCCGTTCTTCTTGTCCGCCAGCGCATCCGCGACCGGGATGGGACGTCCCATCCCGGCTATCGCTGCCGCGATTCCTCCCAGGCGACCCGCGCGGCCTCGCTCGCCGCGGCGAGCCTCGCCAGTTCCGCGGACGCTTCCTCCGTCATGGGCAGCGCCGGCCGCGAACCGGACGACATGACCGGGAAGTACAGGTCATAGAACGCGCGATGCAGCGTCTTTGCCACCTCGTACGCGCTGCGCCTGGTACGTCGTTCGCTCGTCATCGTCGGCGACTCGCTCCCGGGGTCACGTTCGTCGCGATCCACCCGGCGAAGGTGAAGTCATCCGGAAGCGGCTTGGGCAGGAGGCCCATCCGCCCGCGGTACTTCGGGTGCTCACCGCAGGGCTGGACGCAGCACGCGGAGAGATCGCTGTGGTCGATCCGCCACTCGCAGCCGCACTCCGCGACTTCCGTCGTCGGCTGGTCCGATGCGGGGAGGGCGCGACCGGGGTTCACGTTACGAGGAGGCATCGGCACTCCCTCTCTCGGGGCGCAGGCTGTCGTAGAGCGTTTTGGCCCCGCGCAGGGTCTTGAAGCTCCGCACCGTCACCCCGGCGCGGATCACGTAGTAGCGACCGTCCGCGGGCACGGATGTGGTGCCCTCTTCGATCGACAGGTCGTCCAGTCGTTGGCGAAACATCTCGCTCCCTTCTCGGTCTCGCGACCGCGCAGCCGGCTGCGGCCGTGCGCCATGCGACCCCGGCCGCGGTGGCGCGACCGGTCGCCGGGCGCTACGCGTCCGAGGTGCCTCGTACCGGACGCGGCCCCTGCGGCGTAACCGTCCGTCGCGGGACGGATGACACCGGGCGGCGCGTGGTGCCGGTCGCCCATGACGCAAGCGGGCGGGCGAGGGTGACCGAGAGGCTCTCCCCGCCGAGGCGCATGCCGTGGAGCCCCTTGATCGCGGCGGCCGCTTCCGAGGGAGCCATCTCCACGTAGGCTGTGCGGCCCCCGCGATGCGTCATCTCGTTGCGGGGACGCCAGAAGGACTCCACCAGCCCGTACGGCAGGAACAGGGCGCGGATCTGCGGCTCCGTGGCCGCGCCCTGGAGATTGTCGACGCGGATGTTGATCAGGTCGCCGATGCCAGCGCCGCCCGTCTGTTCAGTGGCCAAGAGGAGACTGCTTTCGCCGGACGTGCCGGCCTTGCCGCAGCAGTCCGGAAGGACTGAGCGGACCCTAAGCCCGACCGTGATGGGTCCAAGAGCGAACCGCGAGGGCGTTCGGGAGGCGCGTTTCGAATGCGCCGTGTTCATTGAGCATAGCACACGGCCTCGCCCCGCTCGCCCCGCTCGCCCCGCTCGCGCGGGAGCGCGTGGACGCGCGGCTGCGGTATTGTGGCAGCGTCTACTGCACTTATCGCTCGACCACTGGAGGTGACATGGCCGACATCACTCGAAACGCGACCGCCGTCTGGAACGGCCCCCTGCTGCAGGGCAGCGGGACCTTCACCGTGGGCAGCGGGGCGATCCCGGAGCAGGGCGTCTCCTGGCCCGCCCGCACGGAAGAGCCCGGTGGCAAGACCAGCCCCGAGGAGTTGATCGCGGCGGCGCACGCGAGCTGCTTCGCCATGGCGTTCTCGGCCACGCTTGGCCGCAACCAGGCGCCGCCGGACCAGCTCACCGTCACCTCGGTGGTCACCTTCGCCCCGAAGGAGGGCGGCGGGTTCAGGGTCGCCAGCAGCGCGCTCACCGTCCGTGGCAAGGTGCCCGGCATCGACCAGGCCCGCTTCGATGAGCTGGCGAAGATGGGCGAGGCCGGCTGTCCGGTGTCCAACGCCCTGCGCGGCAACGTGGAGATCACCGTCGAGGCGATCCTCGAGGCTTAGCCCCACGCGCCAGCCGGAGAGCGAACGGGGGGAGGCTTATGGCCTCCCCCCTCTTCGTTCTCCGCCTCAGCCCGGCCTGGCGGGCCTCGCCCTCGCGCGCAGCGGCTTCGCGAGGGTGGGTCGGACAGTTCATCAGACCCCGCGAGCGGGGAGCGGCGCTTCGCGCGGATCTCCAAGAACGCCGAGAGGGCACCGTCACCGGCGCTCTCTCCCTTGCGGAAGAGGTGGCCGCGGACGGCATCCTGCGGCCGGGCCAGGTACACGGGCACCCTGTCCGCGGTCGAGTCGTGCGCCGTGATGCGTGACGGCGCCGGCACCGTGCCCGTGCGCACCTCGGCACGGCGGCGCGTCGATCACATAGTCGGTCAGGGGGCTGCGCAGCGGTGACGCGGGCCGCGCTCGCGATCCCGCTGGCCGCAGGCCGGGCGCGCCAGCCTTGGTGAACCAGCAGTTCGTCCGAGTGTGCCCCGCCGGGTTCCCCTTCACCACCGCGCTCACCGTGGTGGGCGCGATGACGGGCGGCAACGCTACACCGGGATGACCCCCCGGGTGCCTCGCGTGATCAGGTCGTTGGAGGGACGCGGGCGGGCCGGGGCGGGCGGCGGGGTGATGAAGATCGCCGCACCCAGGCCATCCGGCGGCGAGGCGACGAACCGGTAGCCGTACTGCCGCACCGTCTGCACGAACCGAGGGTTCGCCGGGTCGTCCTCCACCCGCTGGCGGAGCCAGTGCACGTGCACGTCCAGCGTGCGTGCCTGGCCGCTGTAGGAGTCGCCCCACACCGCGTCCAGCATCTCGTGCCGGGTGCACACGCGGTTCGCGTTGCGCGCCAGGAAGCACAGCACCTCGAACACCTTCGGCGGGAGCGTGAGCAGTTCGCCGCGCTTCCGGACCTCGTGGCGCGTCTCGTCGATGACGAGGAGGTAGTCGTCCAGATCGGTCGGGGCAGCGGGAGGCGGGGGCACGCTGCGGCGGGTCACGGCATTCACTCGCGCCATGAGCTGGCGGACGGAGA
>JAQCJS010000279.1 GCA_027592975.1 Chloroflexota bacterium | reverse complement strand
CACGAGCCGCATGAACGATGTGCTGTGGGGGCGCGCCGACATGGTGCTCTGGCTGGACCTCCCGCTGCACATCGTCATCCCGCGCCAACTGGCCCGCTCATGGCGTCGATGGCGCTCGCATGAACTGCTGTGGGGGACGAATCACGAGCGCTACTTCCCGCAGTTGAAGGTGTGGAACCAGACCTCGCTCGTCGGCTTCACGCTCGCCACCCGGCCGCGGCAGCGCCGCATGCTGCTCGCCGCGATGGCCGACCCGCGGTGGGCGCACATCCGCTGGGTCCGCCTCACCTCGCCGCGCGAGGTTGATGCGTTCGTCGCCTCGCTGATCACGGCCGCGGCCGGGAAGGCCGCCTGATGCCGCCGCGACTCCGCTTCTCGCTCGCGAAGGCGTACGCCAGCCTGCGTGCGGCCGACCCCGTGCTCGCCGCGCTGATCGAGGCGCACGGCCCGTACCGGCCGCGACCGGCGATGGATCACTACGAGTCGCTGCTCCGCACGATCCTCTTCCAGCAGCTCGCGGGTGCCGCCGCCCGCACCATCCAGCGCCGCTGGCTCGCGCTCTACGGCGATGGCCCCACCGGGGGCGACGGCCGCTACCCCACCCCGCAGGAGCTGCTGACCACCACGGACGAGGCGTTCCGGGCGGCCGGCGTCTCCCGCCAGAAGGCCGGGTACATGCGCTCCCTCGCGGAGCACGTCATCTCGGGCGACCTCGATTTCTCGGACATCGACGCGCTCCCGGATGACGAGGTGGTGCGGCGGCTGGTCGTGGTGAAGGGCCTGGGGGAGTGGTCGGCGCACATGTTCCTCATGTTCCAGCTCGGGCGGCCGGACGTGCTCCCCACCGGTGACCTGGGCGTGCGCATTGGCATGGGGATCGCGTACGGGCTGGACGCCACCCCGGGGCCGGCCGAGGCGCGTGCGATCGGGGCGCCGTGGGTGCCGTTCCGCTCCGTCGGATCGTGGTACATGTGGCGCGCGGCGGAGTCCGGCCGCCCGGCCTGAGCACGCATCACGTACGTGGAGCGCCACGAGGGATCGTGCGCGCTAGCGCTCTTATACTGAGCCCCCGGGCCTCGACCCGCCCCTGAATGCAGCCGCGGTCAGCGCTGTCTGCGTGCGAAAGGCTCTTCATGCGGATTGTGTTGTTCGGGCAGGCGGCGTTCGGCAAGGACGTCTTCGACAAGCTCCGCGAGGCGGGCGAGGAGATCGTGGGCGTCTCCACGCCTCGACCCGGCGCGCGACCCGACCCGCTGTTCGAGGCCGCGAGCATCGCCGGCGTCCCGGTGATCGAGACGCCCGCCCTGCGGCAGGACGGCCCGTTCGAGCAGTTCCTCGCGCTGAGGCCTGATCTCCTCGTCTTCGCGTTCGTGACGGATATCATCCGTAAGCGCGTGCTGGACGCGGCGACCCACGGCGCGATCCAGTACCACCCCTCGCTGCTGCCGCTCCACCGCGGCCGCACGGCCATGAACTGGGCGATCATCTCCGGCGCGGAGCGCTCCGGCCTGTCGGTCTTCTGGGTGGACGAGGGCATCGACACCGGTCCGATCCTGCTGCAGCGCGAGGTGGACATCGACCCCGCGGACAGCGTCGCCACGCTCTACTTCAGCCGCCTCTACCCCATGGGCGTGGACGCGCTGGTGGAGGCCACCCGCCTCGTGCGGGAGGGCGACGCGCCGCGCATCCCGCAGAACCACGCGCTGGCCACCTACGAACCCCCGTGCGGCCCGGAGCACGCGAAGATCGACTGGATGTCCCACTCCCGCGTGGTCTCCAACCTGATCCGCGGGTGCGACCCGCAGCCCGGCGCGATCAGTGCCTTGCGCGGCGAGCCGGTCCGCCTCTTCGAGGCGCAGCTCCGCCCCGGCGCACCGAGCGAGCCACCCGGTACCGTGGTGGCGATCATCGACGGTCGCGCGGAGATCGCCGGCATCGGCGGGACGATCGTCGTGGGCCGCGCGCAGCGCGCCGGCGCCGCGAAGCAGCCCGCGGCCGAGGTGCTGATGGTCGGGGATGTACTAGAACGCGCCGTGTGATCAGGAGTCGCCCGTGATCGTGGGAACCGTGCGCGAACGCAAGGACGACGAGTTCCGCGTCGCGCTGACCCCGGGAAGCGTGGGCGACCTGGTGCGCGCCGGGCACACCGTGCTCATCGAGACCGCCTCCGGCATCGGCTCGCACTACACCGATGACCAGTACGTGGCCGCCGGCGCAGCGATCACCGCGACGATGGACGAGGTCTACGCCCGCGCCGAGATGGTGTGCGAGGTCAAGGAGCCGCAGCCCGCCGAGTACGCGCTGATCCGCGAGGGCCAGGTGATCTTCACTTACCTCCACCTCGCCGCCGAGCCGGAGGTCGCGCTCGTCCTCATCGACTCGAAGTGCATCGCGATCGCGTACGAGACCGTGCGCCTGCCGAGCGGCGCGCTGCCGCTGCTCGCACCCATGTCGGAGGTCGCCGGGCGGCTGGCCGTGGAGGAGGGCGCGCGCTTCCTGAAGCGCCCGGGCCCCGGCCGCGGCATCCTGCTCGGCGGCATCGCAGGCGTCCCGCCAGCGCACGTCCTCGTCATCGGCTCAGGCAACGTCGGGCGGAACGCCGTCCGCGTCGCCGTGGGCATGGGCGCGCGCGTCACGGTGGTGTCGAACTCCATCGACCAGTTGCGCGACCTCGATCAGCAGTACGCGGGGCGCGTGGAGACGGCGATCTCCAGCCGCGGCGTGATCGCCGCGCTCGTCCCGACCGCCGACCTGCTGATCGGCGCGGTGCTGGTGGAGGGCCAGCGCGCGCCCGTGGTGGTAACGCGCGAGATGGTGCGCACCATGCAGCCGGGCTCCGTGATCGTGGACGTGGCCGTCGACCAGGGTGGCTGCATCGAGACCACGCGCCCGACGACGCACGACGAGCCGGTGTACG
>JAQCJS010000278.1 GCA_027592975.1 Chloroflexota bacterium | reverse complement strand
GACGCTGGTGTTCGAGGACTCACCGCTGGGTGTGGAGGCGGCGCTGGCCGCCGGCATGCACGTGGTGGCGACACCCGAGGAGGTCTACCGCGACCGCGTCGGCACCGCGCACCTCGTCCTGACAAGCCTCGAGGAGTTCGTGCCGGAGGCGTGGGGGCTGCCGCCGTTCAGGTAGCCGACCGGAAGGCCCTCACCCTGCCCTCTCCCGCTTCGCAGGAGAGGGTTCTGAGGCTTGGTTCCGGCTCCCCGCGTGCGACACATCCCGTCACCGTCCGAATCCGCGGGGTGCGGGGGCTGCGCCCCCATGTCCTGCCCCCTTCCCGCGCCGGGAGGGGGTGGGCCGTCCCGCGCAAGCACTTCGAACGCGCGAGCCCCTAGATCTCCACGCCAAGCGCCGAGGCGACCGTCTGCATGTCCTTGTCGCCTCGACCGGACAGGTTCACCACGATCAGGTCGTCCGGCGTCACCTCGCCGCGCATCTTCAGGACGTACGCGATCGCGTGCGAGGGCTCCAACGCGGGGATGATGCCCTCCAGCCGCGACAGCCTCTGCAGCGCCGCCAGCGCCTCGTCGTCCGTGACGGAGGCGTACTCGGCGCGCTCGCTCACCTTCAGCCAGGAGTGCTCCGGGCCGACGCCCGGGTAGTCGAGGCCAGCGGAGATGGAGTGCGCCTCCATCACCTGGCCCCATTGGTCTTGCAGCAGGTACGACCGCGCGCCGTGGAGCACGCCCGGGCGCCCGGCGGTCAACGTCGAGGCGTGCTTCGCGTCGAGGCCCTCGCCCGCCGCCTCGACGCCGATCAGCCGCACCTGATCCTCCAGCAGCGGGTAGAACAGGCCCATCGCGTTCGAGCCGCCGCCCACGCAGGCGACCGCGATCGTGGGCAGGCGTCCCTCGACGGCGAGCATCTGCTCGCGCGCCTCCCGGCCGATGATCGACTGGAAGTCGCGCACCATCGCCGGGTACGGGTGCGGCCCGACGACGCTGCCGATGATGTAGTAGGTGTCGCGGACGTTGGTGACCCAGTCGCGGATCGCCTCGTTCGTCGCGTCCTTCAGCGTGCGGGAGCCGCTCTGCACCGTGCGCACCTCGGCGCCGAGGACCTTCATCTTCAGGACGTTGATCGCCTGCCGTCGCACGTCCTCCGCGCCCATGTAGACGATGCAGTCGAGGCCGAAGAGCGCGCAGACGGTGGCCGTCGCGACGCCGTGCTGGCCCGCGCCGGTCTCCGCGATGATGCGCCTCTTGCCCATGCGCTTCGCCAGCAGGCCCTGCGCCAGCACCGCGTTGATCTTGTGCGCGCCGGTGTGGTTCAGATCCTCGCGCTTCAGGTAGACCTTGCAGCCGACCTCCTCGGACAGCCGCGAGGCGAGCGTGAGCGGCGAGGGGCGGCCGACGTAGTCCTTCAGCAGTCCGTCCAACTCGCGGTGGAACTCCGGATCCGCCATCGCGGCGTGGTAGGCGGCCTCGAGCTCGATGAGCGCGGGCATCAGCGTCTCGGGGACGTACTGGCCGCCGAACTCGCCGAAGTGGCCGCGCTCGTCGGGGAGAGTGGTCGTCATGCGTTGATCCCGTCAGCTGCGCGTACGGCCTGAACGAATGCGCGCACCCGCGCGTGATCCTTGCGTCCGTCCGTCTCCGTGCCGCTCGACACGTCCACGGCCCACGGTACGACGAGGCGGACCGCCTCGCCCACGTTCTCCGGTGTCAGCCCCCCGGCCAGCAGCATGGGCACGCGCTCCGCGACCCGGCGCGCGACCTCCCAGTCGAAGGTGTGGCCCGTGCCGCCTCGATACGGCCCGTGCGCGGCGTCCAGCATCAGCGCGATCGCGAAGCCCGGCTGCACGTGCTCCATGGGATCCGAGGGCGAATCGATCGGGGAGACGTGCACGACCTGGATCACCTGCTTGGTGACCAGCAGGCAGTCCTCCCACGACTCGTCGCCGGAGAGCTGCACCAGATCCACGCCCGCCTCCTCGGCGATCTCGTTGACCTCGTCGATGCTCTGGTCGGCGAAGACGCCGACGGTCAGCGGGCGCTTGGCTTCGAGGTAGCGCGCGATCACCTGTGTGCCGTGCTGGAACCACGTCACGTTGTCCTGGCGTGCATGGGTGAGCGTCTGCGGCGGCAGCGACAGCTCATGGTTCGCCAGTGGCCCGCCGAGCGCGCGCACCATCGCCTGCGCCTGATCCACGTCCACCTGCCGCGAGGACTTCGCGAACACCATCCCGACGAAGTCCGCGCCCGCCTCCGCGGCGGCGATCACGTCCTCAGGGGTGCGGTTCCCGCAGATCTTCACCAGCGTCATCGTGGGGCCTCGACTTCTGCGAGCATCAGCTCGCGCGCCTTCCCGGACACATCGCCGCTGAGCACCAGCGCCTCGCCCACCAGCAGCGCGTGCGCGCCGGCCGCGGCCATGCGCTCGGCGTCCTCGGCGCGTCGGATCGCGGACTCCGCGACCAGCGTGACGCCCGACGGCACGAGGGCCGCGACACGTTCCGTGACGCCGAGATCCTCCACGAACGTCCGCAGGTCGCGGTTGTTCACGCCGATCACCGTCGCGCCGCAGTCCAGGGCGACGCGGAGCTCCTCCTCGTCATGCACCTCGACCAGCGGCTCGAGGCCGTGCTCGTTCACGAGGCCGATCAACTCGGTGAGCGCGGCGGGCTCGAGGAGCATGGTGATGAGCAGGATGGCGTCTGCGCCGAACGCGCGCGCCTCCAGCACCTGGTACGGGTCGAAGACGAACTCCTTGCGGAGGATGGCGGGGCGATCCGGGTCCGCGCCCACGGCGCGCCGCGCAACCTCGAGGTCGGCGATCGTGCCCTGGAAGTGGTCGGGCTCGGTGAGCACGGAGATCGCGGCGGCACCTGCCGCGGCGTAGGCCAGCGCCTGCTTCCCCGCGTCGAGGTTGGCGT
>JAQCJS010000277.1 GCA_027592975.1 Chloroflexota bacterium | reverse complement strand
CCATCGGCAGGTGCGGCTCGTACGTCGGCTTGTGCTTGCCGAGGAGGATCTGGGCCGCCTCGCTCGCAATGCGGCCCAGCGGGCGGCCAGCGGCATCGATCACGAGCCACTTGCGGGCCATGCTGTTGCCGCTCAGGCGGAAGGTCTTCGTCGTCATCTATCGTCCCCAGTCGGGTCCCGGCTGCCCGGGTGTCCACTCCACAGTCCCGGGCGGATACCGCACCGCGACCAATGTCAGCCCTTGTGGTGGCGCGGCCGGTCCGGCGCTTGCCGGGGCCCCATCCACCATCGCCGCGAACTCGTGCGGGTCGAGCCGTCCCGAGCCCACGCGCCGCAGCGCACCGATCGTCCGCCGCACCTGGTGGGGCAGGAAGCCATCGGCCTCCATCTCCACCCGCACGCCGGATCCCTCGCCGTAAGCCGGTCCGTCCCGCTCCACGCTGGCGTGGAGCAACGTCCGCCTGGTCGAGTAGCCGTCCAGGACGGGGCCGCTGAACGCCGCCCAGTCCCTGGTCTCCCGCGGTAGCAGCACCATCGCCGCCGCCATGGCTTCGTGGTCCAGTGGCCACTCCACCTGCCAGGCGCTCCGCCGCGTGAGCGGCGACCGCACCCGGCCGTCCTCGATCCGGTAGCGGTACCGCCTCGCCACGGCATCCCGCCGAGGGTCGAACGTGACCGCGACCTCCGTCGCCGCCCGCACCACCACATCCTCCGGGAGGAAGTGGTTGAGCGCATTGCGCCAGGTGGCGGGGCTGTGCTGAGTGCTCGTGCTCAGCGCCGCCACCTGGCCCCATGCGTGCACCCCGGAGTCCGTCCGGCCTGCAAACGAGACGGGGTGACCCTCGTCCACTCGCTCGCCGGTGAACTCCTGGAGGGCTGCCTCCAGCGCCTCCTGCACGGTTCGTGCGTTGGGCTGCCACTGGCTGCCCGCGAACGCCGTGCCGTCATACTCCAGGAGCAGCGCGATCCGCCGGACCGGCTGCTCCCCGTCCATCCTGAACTTAGACGAGCTCCAGCCGAGCGATCAGCGAGGCGTCGCCCTTCCGCTGGCCGAGCTTGATCACCCGGGTGTACCCACCCGGGCGCGTCGCGTACTTCGGGGCTACCTCGTCAAAGAGGCGCTTCACCAGGTTCAGGTCGTTCAGCACCGTGAAGGCCTGGCGGCGCGCGTGCACCGTGTTGGCCTTACCCAGCGTGATCATCTTGTCGACCATCGGCTGGACTTCCTTGGCGCGCGCCTGGGTCGTCTGCACGCCCCCGCCACGGATCACCTGCTGGGTGATCGTGCGGAACATGTGCAGACGCTGAGACGTCGGCATGTCAAACCGGCGGCCGGCCTTCGCGTGTCGCATCGGCGGGGTCTCCCTATTCCTTGTCCCGGCCGGCTTCCTTCAGCGCTTCCATGAGGGCGGCGCCCAGGGCGCCCACCTCCGGGTCTTCGCGCAGAGGAGCGGCAACGGGGGCGGCCGGTGCGATGCCGGACTCACCCGCAGCGCGCCGCGATTCGACGCGCGGCGCGGGGAACCCGGAGGTCACCAGCTTCTCCTTGAGTTCGAAGTAGGACTTCTCGCCGAAGTTGCGGAGGGCGAGCAGCTCCTCCTCCGACTTCTCCAGGACGGCACCCACGGTCATCAGGCCGGAGCGCTTCAGGCAGTTGTACGCGCGGACTGAGAGATCCAGCTGCTCAATGGGCATGTCGTAGCCCTCGAACGGCTGCGCCTCGGCAGCGCGCACCGGCTCCTCCGCCGCCTCGGGGCGACCCAGGAGCTGGAACGGGTACATCTGCTCGCGCACCAACTCGGCGGCCATGGACACGGCGGTCTGGCCGTCGACGGTGCCGTCCGTCCACACCTCGAGGTCGAGGCGGTCGTAGTTCGTCGCCTGGCCCACGCGCGTGTTGGACACGCGGTAGTTCACGCGGCGCACCGGGGTGAACAGCGCGTCCACGGGGATCACGCCGATCGGCAGGCCCTCGGACACGGTCGCCGGCAGGTAGCCGCGGCCCGTCTCCACGTTGAGGTCCATGATCAGGCTGGCGTCCTTGCCGTCCAGCGTGGCCAGGTGCTGCTCCGGGTTCACCACCTCGTAGTCAGCGGTAGCCTGGATCTGGCCGGCCGTGATCTCGCCGTCGCCCGTGATCTCCAGGAAGAGGCGCGCGGGACGGTCGGCGAAGGCGCGAAGGCGCACCTCCTTCAGGTTCAGGAGGAACTCCGTCACGTCCTCCTTCATCCCGGGGACGGTGGAGAACTCGTGATCCACGCCCTCAATGAGGACGGACGTGATCGCCGCGCCCGGGAGCGAGGACAGCAGGACACGGCGGAGCGCGTTGCCCAGCGTGGTGCCGAAGCCCGGTTCCAGCGGCTCCGCCACGAGGTGGACGTACTCCGCCTCCTCGGCTTCGACGCGAATCTCAGGCAGCAGTAGGTCGGCCAAAGTCACCCCCCTCGTCTGGTGATCCCGCGCACGGGACCGACGAGTGTGTTCCGGAGCAGGACGCTATCGCGAGTAGTACTCGACGACGGCGTTCGGGTTGAAATGCGCTTCCCAGTCGCCGGGGCCGGGGACCGTGGCCACGCGCGCCTTCAGCGCCGCGCGGTCGATCTCCAGCCAGCCCGGCACGTCACGGCTGCGGATCTCCTCGACGAGGATCTTGCCGTACTCGCTGCGCGCGCCGCGCTCGGTCAGGGAGATCTCCTGACCCACCTTCACGCGCGCGCTCGGGATGCTGAGCTTCTTGCCGTCCACGGCGATCAGGCCGTGGTTGACCAGCTGGCGCGCCTGCGCCCGCGTACGGCCGAAGCCCGCGCGGAACACCACGTTGTCCAGCCGCTCTTCCAGCTGCTGCATCAGGTTGTTGCCCGTGACACCGGGACGAGCCGCCGCGCGCTTGTAGTAGCGCTGGAACTGCGTCTCCATGATGCCGTA
>JAQCJS010000276.1 GCA_027592975.1 Chloroflexota bacterium | reverse complement strand
GCCGCGGCGGCGCTGCGTGAAGTCCAACTCGGGCTGCCCGGCGCCGATCTCGGTGGGGATGAGGATGAACGGGACGTGCATCTCCGCCGCGCTGAGGCCGGAGTGGTGGGAGCGCTGCGCCAGGTACTTCTCACGCCCCGGCGCGCCCGTGTAGCGCAGCACCTCGCGGCCGAGCGACACGCTGACGAAGTCGCCGATGCGCGCGCGCATCTCCTCCGACAGCAGGCCGGGGCCGAACAGACCCAGCACCTCCGCGTCCGTGGCGCTCAGGAGCAGGAACCACTCGCCGAAGCGCTCCCGGAAGGCGCGCTTGAACTCGTGCCGCATCCCCGGCAACACGTGCCAGTACTGCGTGCGCACATCGCCCGAGGGCGGGCAGGCGAGGTAGGCGAGCAGCGGGTCGTCCGCCGTCACCTCGAGGTGACCGGCGCCGCCCACGTCCAGGTGACCGTGATCCGCGGTGACCACGATGCGCGCCGTGATCTCCCGCTCGCGCAGCAGTCCGACCAGCACGCCGATGGCATCGTCCAGGTCTTCCACGCTGTGCATGACGCGCTCGTCTCGCGTGCCGTGCTCGTGCGCGATCGTGTCGGGGTACGGCGTGTACCAGTAGGTGTAGGTGGGCCCGACGGACTGGACGATGCGCTTCGCGATCTTGTGGGCGGCCTCCGCATGCCGCCCGTAGCCGGTGCAGGGACGGCCACCCGCCATGAAGCGCGTGAACGGGGAGTCCGTGATGTTCGCCGGCATGACCAGCGCCACGTCACGCTGCATCCGCGGCATGAGCGCGGGACCGGCGCAAACCTCGCTGAATGGGACGCCCAGCGCGTCTAGCGAGACCTCGTCCGTGGCGCGCACGTTGTGGAAGACGGTGACGGGCGCGTTGAGCGAGGGGAGGTGGGTCCACCAGCCGGTGATCGCGTGGCAGGACGGGTACTGGCCGGTGGCCACGGACATCAGCGCGACCGGTGTGGTGGGCGGGTACGGCGCCAGGATCGTGCGGCGCGTGTGGCGGCGCAGCCACGAGCCACGCGGGAGCTGATCGATGAACTGGATGCCGAGGCCATCGGCCAGCACGAAGATCAGGTGCTCCGCGCGCTTCAGGTGATCGGCGATCGCGCGGGTGGAGTCGTTCATCGGAATGTCGGGGACGCCGCACGCCTTCGCGGAGGCGCGCACGACATCCACGAGTGATGTGCTTCCGGCAAAGGGTCGGATCAACTCGCCGGCATCGAAGCCGTCGATCATGCGCTGAAGGTCGGACATCCCTGCCTCGTTCACCCGTGCGGGATGCACTCTACCGGCTGAGGCGGCTCGGGGCGTGGTTTCAGGTCACAAGATATTTGGTGGGGCAGGCCGTGCCATCAACCTCCTGATAGGAGGCCCGGAACAGCCGGGACCGTCTGCGCGCTACGGGTAGCGGTAGTCACGGACGCCCTTCATCGCCCACCACACGAGGAGGGTGCAGACGAGTGCCAGGATGCCGCCGATCTGCATCGTGCGCGCCTCGCCCAGCCCGCTGGACTCGAAGCCGCCCAACGCGATGCCACCGGCGAGGAAGCCGACCCACATAGTGCCGAAGTTGTTGGAGGTGGTCGCGACCAGCGAGCCCAGGCTCAGCGTGCGGCCCAGCATCTGGTCGGGGGTGGTGAGCTGCATCATCGCGTGCCTGGTGGTCATGCTCACGGCGTCCATCGCGCCCATGCCGAAGATCACCACCATGCCGAGCCAGAACGAGGGCACGGAGCCGAACAGGAACACGAACACGCTGAAGGCCAGCGTCACGTACACGACCAGCATCCCCTTCGCGCGGTAGCGCGCCGTGAACACCACCGCCGCCGCACCGACGACCGCGCCGATCGAGTTGCTGGTGGTCAGCCAGCCCACCTCGACAGCGCCGCCGCTGAAGAGGCCGCTCGCCAGCGCGGGAAGCAGGTCGCGATAGAACGTGAACAGGGTCATCCCGATGTCCAGGATGAACAGGCCGGGCAGGATGCCGTGGCCCTTCACGTACTGGAAGCCCTCCCACACGCGCCTCGGCATGCTGCCGGAGACGACGACGCCGACAGGCCTGCCGCTGGCCTTGATCAGCAGCGGCATGAGCGCGCTGGGGATGGCGGTGAGCGCGGTGATCACGATCGCCGCGTTGATGCCCCAGATGCTGTAGACGAACGCGAACATCAGCGGCGCGATGATCGAGCCGATCTGCTGCGTGAACGTGTTGGCGGTGACGGCGTGCAGCAGGTGCGTCCTGGGCACCACGACTGCGGTGAGCGCGTTGCGCGCCGGCTGGCCCAGAACCACCGATCCGCTGAGCACGCCCGTGACGAGGAAGATGTGCCACGCGGCGAGCGATCCGCTGATCGCAAGCACGGCAAGGACGGCGAGCGCAGCGGCGGTGATGCCCTGCGTGAGCGCCATCAGCCGCTTGCGGTCCATCTCGTCCGCCAGCGTGCCGCCCCAGAGCAGCCCCGGGATCTGGACCGCGAGCCGGATGAAGCCGAGCGTGCCGAGATCCGTAGCCGACCGCGTCGTCTCGAAGAGCGCGATCGTGGTGACCAGCACCACCATCTGGTTGGTGAACATGGCCGCGACGGAGCCGGACCAGAAGAGGCGGTAGTCGGGGAACCGGAACGGCGCCCACGCGGCAAGCAGGTGGGCGCGTGAGTCGGCCTCCGTGCCCTCGTCGGAGGACGAAGGCTCCCGAGAAGGGGGGCTAGCCGGTGAGTTGGGCACGGAACGTCTCCACATCCAGCGCCGGCAGGTCGCACATCATGTCCTCGCAGACATAGGCGACGGCGCCCTGGGTGACGTCTCTGCCAGCCAGAATGGGGAGGCTACCACCGTTTCGCGCGGGCGCCAGCAGGGCGGTGGGGAGGAAGTGCCTCGCCAGCTCCCGTTCGAACGGCGCACGCGCCTCGGGCTCGCCGACGATCGC
>JAQCJS010000275.1 GCA_027592975.1 Chloroflexota bacterium | reverse complement strand
CCAGCCGCTCACGGAGGCGGAGCGCGCGGAGTGGCTGGCTCAGATCGAGGCGTACCCCGGCAACATCGACCGGCCCTACTGGGACCGCGAGCACACGGGGCTGTCCCCCGCGATCCGCGATCGGCTGTGGGGGGACTGGCTGAACGTGTCGAAGCAGCGGATGCGCGGTGCGCGCGCTGAGGTGCCGGACGCCCCGACCGAGCTGGAGCCGACGCTCCGCACGATGCAGGTACCTACGCTGGTGATGTTCGGCGACAGCGACCACACCGTCGCGCCGGGCCTTTCGGCTGAGGGCTACCTCATGCTGCCGTCAGATATCCGCCATCTTCACGTGATCCACGGCGCGGATCACTCCCCGAACTCCACCATGCCGCGGGAGACGGCGGAGGTGTTCATGCGCTTCGCCCGGCACCTCGAAAGGCTGTCCGAGGAGTAGGTCGGCGGGCGGCGAGGCTAGTCACGCATCTTCAGGACGGCCATGAAGGCCTCCTGCGGCACCTCCACGGAGCCGATCATCTTCATGCGCTTCTTGCCCTTCTTCTGCTTCTCCAGCAGCTTGCGCTTCCGGGAGATGTCGCCGCCGTAGCACTTCGCCAGCACGTTCTTACGCAGCGCCTTCACCGTCTCGCGCGCGACGATCTTGCCGCCGATGGCCGCCTGGATCGGCACGTCGAACATCTGCCGGGGGATCAGCTCCTTCAGCGCCAGCGCCAGTTTGCGGCCGGACGGGCCGGCGTCCTGCGTCGGCACGATCGCGGAGAGCGCGTCCACCGGGTCGCCGTTGACCAGGATGTCCAGCCGCGAGACGTGCGCGCGGCGGTACCCCTCCAGCGCGTAGTCCATCGCCGCGTACCCGGAGGTGCGTGACTTCAGCTGGTCGTAGAACTCCACCAGGATCTCGGACAGCGGCAGGTGGTAGGTTCCCAGCACGCGCGATTCGCTCTCGTCCTCCGCGTGGTCCAGGTACTCCACCCGCTCGAACTCGCCGCGCCGCTCCGTGACGAGCTGCATCAGCGTACCGATGTAGCGCGCGGGCATGGAGATGGTGACGCGCACCCACGGCTCGCGGATCTCCGCGATCTCCGTGGACGGGGGCAACTCCGCCGGGGAGTCGATCTTGATCTCCTCGCCGTTGGACTTCGTCAGCTCGTACTCCACGGACGGGGCCGTGGCGACGAGGTCGAGGTCGAACTCGCGCTCCAGGCGTTCCTGCACGATCTCCATATGGAGCAGGCCCAGGAAGCCGCAGCGGAACCCGAAGCCGAGCGCCGCACTGCTCTCGGGCTCCCACTGGAGCGCGGCGTCGTTGAGCGTCAGCCGTTCCAGCGCATCACGCAGGTCGGCGTAGGCATCGGAGTCGGTGGGGTAGATCCCGGCGAACACCATCGCCTTGGCCGGCTGGTAGCCCGGCAGCGGCTCGGTCGCGCCACCGGAGCCGTCGATCGTCAGGGTGTCGCCGACGCGGCTCTGCGAGACACCCTTCAACCCCGTGGCGATGTACCCGACCTCGCCAGCCTCCAGCAAGTCGCTCTTCTGGAGCGCCGGGCGGAAGTAGCCGACCTCGACCGGTTCGAAGCGCGAGGACTGTTGCATGAGCCGCATGCGCTCGCCCATCCGGGCGCGCCCCTCCAGCACGCGGACGTAGACCAGCACGCCCTTGAAGGAGTCGTACTTCGCGTCGAAGACCATTGCGCGCAAGGGGGCGTTGCGGTCGCCCTCGGGCGGGGGAATGCGTTCCACCACGGCCTGCAGGATCTCGGCGACGCCCGCGCCGGTCTTGCCGGAGGCGAACACGACCTCGTCCGGGTCGAAGCCGATGACGTCGATCAGTTCCTGCGCGACGCGCTCCGGCTCGGCAGAGGGGAGGTCGATCTTGTTGACCACCGGGATGAGCTTCAGGTTGAGGTTCATGGCGAGGTAGACGTTCGCCAGCGTCTGAGCCTGGATCCCCTGCGTGGCGTCCACGACGAGGATCGCCCCCTCGCAGGCGGCCAGCGCCCGGGAGACCTCATACGTGAAGTCCACGTGGCCGGGCGTGTCGACCATGTTGATCTCGTACAGTTGGCCGTCCGCTGCGGTGAAGGGCATGCGCACGGCCTGCGCCTTGATCGTGATGCCCTTCTCGCGCTCCAGGTCCATGGAGTCGAGCACCTGCTCGCGCATATCCCGAGCATCGATGGCGCCGGTGATTTCGAGCATGCGATCAGCGAGCGTCGACTTGCCATGGTCGATGTGCGCGATGATCGAGAAGTTGCGAATGCGAGACTGTTCCACTCGACCATCCTACCGGTCACAACGACTACGTGCGGGACGCAGGCCCGGCCCGGGGACAAGGCGATGCCCCGCCTTGCGGCGGGGCATCGGTGAGGTGCAGTCCGGCGTTCCGGGGAAGGCCCCCGGAGACAATTAGACGCGGTGGCAAGCCACGAAGTGTCCCGGGACGTGCTCGCGCCACTCCGGCACGCGCTCGCGGCACTCGTCCACCGCGATCGGGCAGCGGGTGTTGAAGACGCAGCCGGGAGGCGGGCGCAGCGGCGAGGGCACGTCGCCGGTCAGGATGATGCGCTCGCGCTGCCGCTCAACCTCGGGGTCCGTGATCGGCACGGCCGACAGGAGCGCCTTGGTGTAGGGGTGCAGCGGGTTCTCGTAGAGCTCGTTGGAGTCCGCGAGTTCCATCATCTTGCCGAGGTACATGACCGCGACGCGATCCGAGATGTGGCGGACGACCGCGAGGTCGTGCGCGATGAACAGGTACGTCAGGCCGAACTCGCCCTGGAGGTCTTCCAGCAGGTTGATGACCTGAGCCTGAATGGACACGTCCAGCGCGGAGACCGGCTCGTCGCAGACGATGAAGTCTGGCTCAACGGCGAGCGCGCGGCCGATGCCGATGCGCTGGCGCTGTCCGCCGGAGAACTCGTGCGGGTAGCGGCGGGCGAACAC
>JAQCJS010000274.1 GCA_027592975.1 Chloroflexota bacterium | reverse complement strand
CATGTCGGTGATGAACGCGTCGCGCTGCTCCGTGGTGAGTTGAGCGAGCGCCGGTGCAGCCGGAAGCGACAGCGCGTGTCCCCAGAGGAACTCCGCCAGCGTGGGCGGCGTGAGCAGCTCGCCGACGAACTCCTCAACCTCCACGTCCTCGAGCCCCGCTGAGGTGAACTCGGCAGCGACTTCGTCCGACGAGCATGCGAACGCGTGCGTGAGGTACGCATTGCCGAGGAGCCGCTCGAGTGCGGCGAGCTGTGCGCGGAAGTACGGCTGGCCGCCCAGCGGTGTGAAGAACGTCACGACGAGCCGACCCCCCGGCCTGAGGACCCGCGCCATCTCCGCGATCGCTGCCGTCCGATCGGGTAGGAACTGGAGCCCCTGCTGGCAGATCACCGCGTCGAACTCACCCGACTCGTAGGGGATCTGTTGGGCCGATGCCTCCGCCCACTCGAAGCGGAATGGCAGATCGATTGTCGCTCGGCGCGCCATCGACAGCATCCCCGCGTTCAAGTCGAGCCCAACAACCCGGCCGCTATCGCCGACGACCGCTGAGGCTCGTCGGGCGACGAACCCCGTGCCGCAGGCCACATCCAAGAGCGAGCTGCCAGGGCCCACTGCCGCGCGCTCGACCGCATGGTCCACGAACGAGGCCATGACCGGTGCAACGAAACGCTCGTAGCGTTCTGAGGCATCCCCGGTGAGATCGAAGGTTGAGGTACTCATTCCGCTTCTCCAGTCCGGTCCGACTCTCATGGTCGGGGGACAGGGACAGTACGCCCTGCTGCCTGGTCGCAGGTGTCGTTCCTCGCCACGGATTCGTTGCACGTCCACTGTCCGGTTTCTCACAAGGGATGCCGTTCGTGCGCGATCCTCAACGTACCGACCATAGCCAGGAGTCCCACCATGCAGGACCGTGACCCGATCGCCCCGGCGACACAGAAGGCGTACGCGTGGATCGGCGAGGTCTCCGAGACGCTGGGCGTCCCGGACCGCCACCGCGGGTACCAGGCGCTCCGTTCCGTGCTCCACGCGCTCCGCGACCGCCTGGGCGTGGACGAGGCGGCTCACCTCGGCGCGCAGCTGCCGCTGGTGGTGCGCGGCATCTACTACGAGGGCTGGAAGCCAGCGGGGAAGCCGGAGAAGCAGCGCACCCGCGAGGCGTTCCTCGAGGAGATCCGCTCGGAGGTGCCGGGG
This sequence comes from Chloroflexota bacterium, assembly GCA_027592975.1. The sequence continues at coordinate 1,771 of JAQCJS010000274.1, read as the reverse complement.
ATGCTCCTCGACGAGGCGGAGATCGCTGCGGTCGCCGTCTTCGAGGTGCTCCAGCGGCACGTCGGCGGTGGCGAGGTGGAGGACGTGAAGGGCGTGCTTCCGGCGGAGGTGCGCGCGCTCTGGCCGGCGGCGGCCTGAGAGCCGGCGTCGCCACTCGGTACCATGGAGGCATGACCGCCGACGAACCGACGATGACCGACGACCTCCCGGATGGGCCGCTGCCACCGGCGATGAAACCGGAGCGCCCTCGCGACGAGTTCGGACGGCCGCTCCCCCCCGGCGAGGCGAACCGCCTCGATCTCCCGTTCTTCGACGAGATGACGTTGGACGAATGCCACGCTGAGGCGATCCGACTCTTCGACGCCGGCAACTACTTCGGCGCGCACGAGGCGTGGGAGACGTGCTGGGGGTTCGCGAAGGGGACCGACGAGGAGGAGTTCTTCAAGGGACTCGCTCAACTCGGCGCCGGGTTCACCCACTGGATGCGCGGGAACGCCCACGGCGTCGTCGCGCTCCTGGGCCGGGCTGCGGACCGCATCGGCGCCCGTGGCTCGCCCTACCGCGGCCTGGACGTCGAGGCGTTCACCGAGCGGCTGCGCGCGCTCATCGAGCTGGCGGAGCGCCACAAGCGTTCCGGCGAGCCGCTGCCGGAGCTGCCGCCCGCGCCTGCGCCCGTCACCTCCGACTGACCGCACGCTGACCTCCCCTCAATGCCACGGTCAGACAGTGCCCCTCGCGCGCTCGGGGGTGGCGATGGGTACCGGTACGGCGACGATGCCCGAGGGCATCATGGCGCGGCTGCGGAGCCGCGGGCCCCGGTGGCTGCTGGCGAACGGGTGGCAGCACCTGCGCGCCCGCTGGTCGCTGCGCGCGGCGACCTCCGTCGGCAGTGCGCGGCTCCGAGGGCGGCTCCGGCTGGAGAACCACGGCACGACGGTCGTCGGTGACCGCGTCCGCCTCGACGGGACGGTGGTCCGGCTCGACCTCTACTGCGGGCCGGGGGCCCGGCTGGAGGTGGGCGAGGGGACGTTCATCAACTACGGCAGCAGCATCGGCGCCGTCGAGGGCGTCACCATCGGCCGGAACTGCGACATCGGGCAGTACGCGATCATCCTCGACAACGACTTCCACGCCGTCGAGGACCACACCGCCGCGGCGCCCTCGAAGCCCGTGGTGATCGAGGACGACGTCTGGCTCGGGGCGCGCGTCACCGTGCTGCCGGGGGCGCACATCGGCCGGGGCGCGGTGATCGGCGCGCACGCCGTCGTCCGCGGCGAGGTCCCCGCGCGCACCCTCGCCGTGGGCGTCCCCGCGAGGGTGGTCCGTCACCTCTGACCCGGCGTGCCCCGGCTCGGCGGGGAGCTGCAGGGCGCTAGGCGGGCACGACCCCGGTTTCGATCAGCAGCTGCAGTCCGGCCGCGACCGCCTCGTCCGGCTCGCGCTGGTCGATCTCGAAGGTGCGGGCGGCGAGCGGGTTCGCCTCGGCGATCCGCGCCGCAAGCCAGCGGAAGTCGACGTCGCCGTTGCCGGGCGCGCGATGGTCGCGGAGTCCCGCGACGTCGTGAAGGTGGAGGCCGGCGAGCCGCGGCGCCAGGTGCTCCCACCAAGCGACGCGGTCGGTGAGCCCCAGCCGGTGCTGGACCTCGGCGTGGCCGACGTCGTGGAGGTAGCCCGCGACCTCCGGCGGGTACTCCTCCAGCAGCCGCGCCAGCTCGGCCGGCCCGGGGATCTCGTGGAAGTGGAGCCGCGTCTCGATCCCGAGCGTGACGCC
>JAQCJS010000273.1 GCA_027592975.1 Chloroflexota bacterium | reverse complement strand
GGACATGGACTACGTCCTGCGGCTGGCGAAGCGCGGCGCGACCGTGGGCCTCGACCGCTTCTCGCCGCGCATCGACGACGCGGACAAGGAGCGGCGCGCGCGTGTCGCGCTGACACTGGTGAAGGCGGGCCACGCGGAACAGGTGTCGCTGGGCCACGACAGCGCGGCGTACAGCCTGAACGGCGGCCCGGCCGGCGGCGGCCCCCGCCCGGAGAACCCCACGGCGTTCCGCATGGTGTCCGATGTGCAGGTGCCGTGGTTGCAGGCTCACGGCGTGACAGACGACCAGGTCGACGCGATGCTCGTGCGCTCCGTGCGCGCGACCTTCGAGGCGGCGGCGGCGATGAAGCAGTAGGGGCGGGCCACCACCGGGCCCTCCCGGAGACGGGAGCGGTAGATCAGATGCGGGCCTGGGGGACGTCGCCCCCCATGCCGTCACCATGCCGTCCACATGCCGTCACCGCGCCGGGACGCTACGCGGGCCGCTCGATCAGCTCGATGCGCACGCGGTCAGGTGCCTCCATGAAGCACACGCGCGACGTGGATCCCACGTACGGCGCGACCAGCAGCTTCGCCCCGAGCGCCTCCAGCCGGGCGATGTCGGTCTCCAGGTGGTCGGAGTCGAAGCCGAAGTGCTCCAGGCCCTGGTGGACGCTGGAGGTGCCTCGATCCAGCACTTGCCCCTCGGGCGCCCCGGAGATGTTCACGCGGATGCCATTCTCAGACTGGCACACCACGAACCGCACGCCGCCATCCCGCAGTTGGTCGCTCACCACGGTGAAGTTGAACGCCCGGCCCCACCACGCGGCGGAGGCCTGCGGGTCGTCTGCCTTGAGGTGGATGTGGTTGATCGCGTACATCGGCGTTCCTCTCGTCAGTTCGCACGCGGCGCGGGGATGACCTCGCACGTCACGCGCAGCTTCGCGTTCAGCGTCCCGTCGGACGCGTCGGTCAGTTCGATGTCCCCGACGGCCAGGCGGCCGCCCTTGCGGAGCATCCGCGCCTCCACCAGCGTCACGTCGCCGCGCGCGCCGGAGAGATAGGCGACCGTCAGTTCGCGCGTCCGCCCGGCGCGCTCGCCGTCCGCGAGCATACTCGCGAGGCAGACGTGCATCGCGGCCTCGCCGAGGGTGGCGACGATGCCGCCGTTCAGCCCGTCGCGTGCGCCACGCAGGCGCACCGCGTCACGCCGCACTGCTAGCCGCGCGAACCCCTCGCCGGCGGTCTCCACGCGCAAGTCCAGCTCGCGGAAGAACGGCGTTGCCTCCCACTCGACGATCGAGCGGATCACGAGACGGCTCGCGGACGGAGCGAGTACGTGGAGAGGCCCTTCAGCACCAGCGCGCCGCGCTCGTCGTGCGCCTCCACCTCCACGATCGCGTCATGCGTTCCCCATGAGGCAATGCGCCCTGCCACGGTGAGCACGCCGGACAGCGGGCGCAGGAAGTTCAGGTGGATGCTCGCGGTGCCGTTCTGCTGCTGCTGGTGCTCGTCGATTTGCCCCATCACGGCGGACAGTACCGCGACGTCCGCCGCGTGCGTGACCGCCGCCGAGTGGAACAGCGCGTCATGGTCGCGCTCGTCGCCGTAGCGCAGATCGACGATGAACGAGGCGAAGCCATCCTCGATGCGGTCGCCACGCACGCCCAGGCGCTCGCTCTCGGGAGTCCGCCAGCGGGCGCGCCACGTCTCCAGGTCGGGTACCGACATCACGCCTCCTCGAGGCCGTGTGGGATCGGCCGAGGCGACATGGTGCGTGAGCGCGCGGGGCGAGGGCAACCGGGGGTGCCGCGCAACGCCTACGGCGCAACCGGGAAGTCGAGATCGAACTCGCGCTGGAGCAGGCGCCGACCGGCGACGGTGACGCGCAGCGAGCGCCCCTCCGGGCGGCGGGCGACCCAGCGCGCCTCGATGAATCGCGCGAGCAGCGCGGCCCCCAGCCCGCCGGCGAGGTGGAACCGGCGCTCCGTCCAGTCCAGGCAGGTTGGCGAGAAGCGGCGCTTCAGGCCGCGCGCGTGCCGGACGTCCACTCCCAGCGCCTCCAGCCGCTGCGCACCGGCGGAGGTGAGATCGAACGCGGCGTCTCGCTCGACCAGCGCACCACGCTGGACGAGCGCCTCAGCCACGCCGACACCGAGCATCCCCGCAAGGTGGTCGTAGCAGCTCCGCGCGAGACGCATCTCCGGCGACGGCCCGCGCGGATGCCTCGGCGCGACGGGTCGAGGCGCGGCGGCGGAGACCGCTTCCAGCGCGCGGGCGACGCCCGGGTCGCTCAAGCGGAAGTACCGGTGCCGCCCTGCGGAGACCACCGCGAGCAGGCCGCCCTCCACCAGCCGGGCCAGGTGTTCGCTCGCGGTGGAGGCGGTGACGCCGGCGATTCGAGCCAGATCGCCCGCGGGCAGGCTCGCGCCGCCGACGAGCGCCGTGAGGATCGTCGCGCGCGTGGGATGCGCCATCAGCCCGGCGACCGTCGCGATCCCGGCGGCTTCCGCTGAGACGTCGAGTACTTCCGTGCTCATGCGGGCAGCGTAGCGCGCCGGCGGTCGCGGTGTTTCGGCGCGCGCCGAAGCATCCGCAGGCCGAGTGGGACTACCGTGGCGACATCGAGGGCGACCGGGGGCGCGTGTGACGTCGGACTTCGCGACACGAGGGCGGATCTTCCACGGCTGGTACATCACCGCGTACGGCGCCGTGGCACTGATGCTGGCCGGGCCGTACGTCTTCGGCATCTTCCTGCGCCCGATGACCGAGGAGCTGGGCTGGAGCCGCGGCGACTTCGCGCTGGCGAACACGGTGAGCGTGTTCATGGGCGGGGTGGCCGGCTTCTTCGTCGGGCCGATCGTGGACGGGCGGCACGGGCGGTGGCTGATCGCAGGCGGCGCGGTGCTCGCCGGACTGAGCCTCGCCGCGCTCGCGTTCGTGGAGGAGATGTGGCAGTTCTGGCTGCTGCGGGGCGTGCTCTTCGTGATCGGCAGCGCGGGCATCAGCCCGCTGGT
>JAQCJS010000272.1 GCA_027592975.1 Chloroflexota bacterium | reverse complement strand
GAGCCGCAACGCGAGCGCGGCGCTCCGCTGCTGCCCGCGCGAGGCGGTGAGTCCGGCCGGGTGCCCGGCGATCAGGAAGGCCAGATCGTCCCGGTGCGGGCCGATGCGGGACATCCCGCGCCGCACGTCCTCCACCCGGCCAGCTTCCAGCGCGGCGCGCAGGCGATCCTGCAGATCATGCTCGCGCAGCGCCTGCTGCACCTCCTGCGGGACGCCCGGGAGGTAGCGGATCTCCAGCGTCTCCGTGGTCGTCGCGGCCAGCTCCGCGTAGCGGTCCGCGGCGTCGCGGGCGAGCGCGCGCACGGATTCCGCGCGCCGCGCGAGGATCAGCGCTCCCGCCGCCGAGAGCTCGTCATCCCAGAACTCGAGCTGATCGAGGCCCCGCCCGCCGCGCTCCTGCAGCCGCCGCAGCAGGCTGTTGCGCTGCTCCAGCACGCGCGCGTAGCGCTGCAGCGCCCGCAGGTACGCCGGGTCGAGCTGCGAGATCGTCAGATCCAGGTAGCGCCGCCGGTTCACGGGTGGTCCGTCGATGATCGTCAGGTCGTCCGCGGCGAACATGACCACGCGCAGCTGACCGATCAGGTCGGACGCGCGCCTCGCCACGCCGTTCACGCGGAAGCGCTTGCCGGCGCGCGTGGGGACGACACCGGCGACGGCGACCTGGGCGATCACCGCGACCTCCAGCGACCGCTTGCCGGCGGCGGTCTCCACCTCTGCCTCCATCCGTGCGGCAGGCAGCGGATCCTCCACGACGGCCTGCCACGAGATGAGGTCGAGGTCGGGGCCGCTCCGGACGTCCTTCGTCGTCGCGAGCATGGCGACGGATTCGAGCAGGTTCGTCTTGCCCGCCGCGTTCTCGCCGGCGATCACGTAGACGCCGGGTGCGAGGTCGATGGCAAGACGGCGGAACGATCGGACATCAGTGAGGGCGAGGTGCGCCAGGTGCATGTGGTTGGATTATCGCACGCGCGCGGGACTGCGCCCGGCGGCTATGCGCGCTCCGGAGCGGCGCGCAGTTCCATGCAGAACCGCGCCCCCGGGCCGTCCTCGCAGGACTCCACCCAGATCCGCCCGCCCTGCGCCTCGATCAGCCGGCGCGCGATCGCCAGGCCCAGCCCGGATCCCGGCACCGACTCCCCGCCGGGGCCGCGCACGCGGTAGTACGCCTCGAAAATGCGGTCGCGGTCTTCTCGGGCGATGCCGGTGCCGAAGTCTCGGACCTCGATGCGCACACGGCCCTCCGGCGTGCGCACCGCGCGCAGGATGATGTCCCCGTTGGGCGGCGCGTGCCGGTTCGCGTTCGAGAGGATCGGCAGGATCACCTGCTCCAGCCGGTGCGGGTCGGCGATCGCGTAGAGCGGCGCTTCCGGCACGTCGCCAACCACGTGCTGCTCACAGAGCATGAGCGCGGGACGCATCATCGCCTCCGCGTTGCGCAGCGCCTCCACGGCGTCCACCTCGCCCAGGCGCACCTCGAACTCCTGTCCGCCGGAACGGCCCAGGTCGATGAGATCGGTGACCAGGCTGTTCAGGCGCTCCACGCCGTACGTGAGCGAGGAGACCAGTTCGTCCGCGCCGCTGTCCATGCTCTCGTTGTCCATGCGCAGCAGATCGGCGAACGCCTGGATCGACATCAGCGGCGTGCGGATCTCGTGCGAGAGCGCGCCCAGGAACTCGCGCCGGCGCTGGTCCAGTCCCTCCAGGTCGCGTTCGCGCTGGTAGGAGGCCTCGTAGAGCGCGGCGTGGTCCAGCGCTGCGCCGACCTGCGCCGCGATGGTGGCCAGCACCACCTCGTCGCGGAGCGCGCCGCCGCGCCGTGACACCAGCAGCAGCAGGCCGATCAGGTCGCCGTTGCTGGTGATCGGGATGCGCGCGACCCACGGGCGCTTCCCCAGCGTCGCGCCCAGCGGGGCGACCCAGGGGTGCACCTCGCCCCGGTCGCGGCGGATCGTGGGCGTCGGGCCGGCGATGTGACGCACCAGCGGCGCGCCCTTCGCCCAGCCCTCCGGGTAGCCGATGGCCGCGAGCACGCGCTGCGAGTCACCCTGCTCATCTGTGAGCGCGATCAGGCCGGCGTCCGCCAGCTGGTGACGCACCAGCGCGGCGAGCGCGCCGCGGGCGGCATCGCCGATGTTCCTCGGCTCGGCGAGCACGTCCAGCAGCACCACCTGCGCGGCGTGGCGCTGACGCTCGTCGGTGACGGAGCTGATGTACCAGGCGGTGGGGGCCATGACGATCACCAGCAGCGCCGCGTCAGCGACGACCAGCAGCGGCTCGATTCGCCCGAGCACAGCGTAGGTGATCGCCAGGTGGATGCCGGCGAGCAGGATGCCCCCGAGCAGCGCGAGCACCCAGAGCAGGACGCCGCTGCGCCGGGCGTGGACCACGGACACTGTCGTCGTCATGGGCGTGCGGAGATGCTGCGCAACGCACGAGGCGTCGCCGCGCGCGAGTCCGCGGTGGGATCGGTCACTCGAACGTCTCCCGCAGGCCCCCGCCGCGGGTGGAACGCACTGACGGTAGCGGAAGGATTAGCCGAAGCCGATCGTGATTGTGCGGTCGACCTCGGAGGCCTCCTGCACCACCGCGCTCTGTCCGAGGCCGTCGGCAAGCCCCTCGGCGATCTCGTCGGAGTCGATGTCCGCGCCGATCTCCAGACGGAGGCGCGCCTCGCCCTGGGAGTAGGCCTCCACCGTGGCCGCCCGCACCGCGGGCAGGCGCTGGAGCGCGTCCTGCAGTCGCATCAGTCCCTGGAACCCGGAGACCGGCGCGGCGCGCAACTGCACAGAGCCGTCAGCCGGGGTGAAGGTGGCGAGGGTACCAGCGACGTCATCCGCGTGGTCGCCCTGCCACGGCTCCGCGACCGGTGCCTCCATCGGCTCGGGCTCGGGGCTGCGCTCGTCACGGCGCACCATGTGCGCGGCCGCGGACTGGGCCCCGCTCCGCATGGGCGGCACGGCCGAGGGGGGAAGGGGCGTTGGCGCTGCCGGACGCACGGGC
>JAQCJS010000271.1 GCA_027592975.1 Chloroflexota bacterium | reverse complement strand
AGCGGCGGAGACGAGGTTCCAGTTATCCGCTGGAGAAGCTGCGGGCGTGTCTCGACATCCCGTTGCGAGCAAGGCGAGGCAAGCCATCCCCAAGAGGAGGGTTCTCATACGGTTCCAATCAACTGCGAGGTGCCAGGCGGCGTGGGGTACACGGATGGTGCCGGACGGCGCGAATCGCAATCAAGTAACAAACCCCCGCACGATCATCAGGATCAGGCGAAAACCCGGCGATCCGGACGTGCGAGCGCTGCTCTGACACGCCTTGCGACTGCGCACTGTGCATTTCGAACGGACGCGCGAGGCGAGGTCGCCCGAGCGGTCAGCGCGCTCCGGGGCGGCGTGCTCGTCGTCGCTTTGTCAGGGGATCGCAGCGCTCACCCGAGCAGCGCGGTCAGATCGTGGATGCATGCGAACGGACACTGTGGGCATGGAAGACCCTGTGATGTTCGAAGGTGCCGAACGGTCCATCTGTCCGCAGTGCGGCGCCGTCCTGGAGGACGACACTGCGCTCTGGGCGCACCGCGAAGAGGAGCACCTGGACGAAGCGTTGCCGGCCTCGTCCGAGTCCATGGGGGAGCGCATCTCCCGTGCGCGTGAGGGCGCATCCGGGCGGGTCGCCGACGACGACCCGGAGCACGGCCGGGAGTCTCCGCGCCCGACTGAGCCCGCTCCCTGATCTCGCCCGCGCTAGTCGATACCGAAGAAGCGCCGGGCGTTGCCCTCGCGCACCAGCTCCGCTGAAGCCTCGTCCAGGCCAAGCGCGTCCACGCTGCTGTGCGGGCCGGTGTCCATGATGCCGAACGGGGTGTCGGTGCCGATCATCACCCGATCGATCCCGAAGGATTCGATGACCAGGCGCAGCACCGGCGCGCTGTAGACCAGCGTGTCGTAATAGAGGCGCCGCGCGTAGACGCTCGGCGGCTCGGGAATCAGGTCACGCAGCGGCCCGCCCGTGTTCCAGCCCTGGTTCATGCGCGGGATCAGCACTGCGGCCGCGCCGCCGCCGTGCGAGAAGGCGATGCGCAGCGCGGGATGCTTCTCCAGCGTCCCCCCGGAGATCATCGAGGCGATCGCGAGCGCGACGTCGCCGGGGAAGGCGATCACCTGCTCCAGCCCGCGCCCGATGATCCGGTCGGCGCCGGCAGGGCGGAGCCCGTGCACGAACACCGGCAGATCGAGGCGCTCGGCCGCCGCGAAGAACGGCTCGAAGCGCGCGTCGCCGATCGAGACGCCGTTCACGTGTGTGGCGATCTCCACGCCGATCAGCCGTCCACCCACGCGGATCTCCTCCAGCGCGCGGATCGCGAGGTCCGGATCCTGCAACGGGACGCCGCCGATGCCGGAGAAGCGGTCGGGCGCGGCTTCGCACAGGTCCGCGATCTCCTCGTTCACGTGCCCGACGAGCGCTGCGCCGTCGCGGGGCGTCATCCAGTAGGAGAGCAGCTCCGGCATGGGAGAGACCACATGGCGGCGGATACCGGTGACGTCCATCGCCGCGGTGCGCCTGGCCCCGTCCCACGAGGTGTCGGGCACCGTTCGGTAGTTCGCGCCGTTGATCACCACGTCCGCGCTGTCGTCCCGGTGCGCCATGGAGGGCCACGGACAGGCGGCCTCGGTTCCGCGGTACGCGGGGAAGGACTTCGGCACGAAGTGCGTGTGGGTATCGATGCCGCGGGTCATCCGGGCGTCCTTTCGCGTGCGTGTGCGCGGCATGCTACGGGATCGCCTACGCGATCGGGCTACGCGATCGGGCTACGCGATCGGGCTGCGGGACGGGCGGGCGTGGGCCTTCGGGCCGGTGTCCGGCAGCCAGACGCAGGCGATGGTGAACAGGATCGGCAGCAGCCCGATCACGATGATGCCGAGCCGCAGGCTCCCGGACAACGCTGCGACCTGCCCCACGATGATCGGCCCGCAGAGGATGCCCGCGCCCGCGATCGCCTGCTGCAGCGCCTGCCCCACGGCGATCTCCGCGGGGCGCACCCCCGGCAGCTCGTACGCGATCGAGGCGATCGAGGGGAACGGCAGCCACGCGAAGAACCCCAGCAGGAACACCACGGGCACCAGCAGCGCCACGGGGAGCGGGGCGACCGTCAGGACGTAGAGGAACGGCAGGATCAGTCCGGCGGGCCAGATGAACACCTTCCGCCGGCCCACGCGGTCGGAGATGAACCCGGACGCCACGTTCGATACCAGCCCGGCCGCCGGGAACACCGCTGACACGAACCCCGCCGTCTGGAGCGAGAGCCCTCGCTCCTCCACCAGGAACGTCGGCAGGAACAGCAGGCAGGCGAGGTAGGCCGTCGCTCCGCCGAGCGCGGCGAGGCCGAGGAGGTAGTACTCCGGCCGGCGGAGCGCGCTGAAGTTCGACTCCGGGCCGGCGGCGCGCGGCTCTCCGCGCTGGCGGCCGGTGATCATCCACGCGACCGCGGCCAGCAGCATCGCGATGCCGGCTGCGTGGAAGACGCCTCGCCACCCGCCGAGGATGCCGAGGGCGATCGGGATGCCGATGAGCGCGGCAGTCTGCGCGACGGCGTTCAGGGCGTTGCCCGTGCCCCAGATGCGCCCCAGCTCGCGCGAGGGGATCCACTGGGTGCGCAGCAGGCTCCCGGGGACCTGCGCCAGCGCCATCGCCAGCGAGAAGACCACCTGCGTGACGAAGAGCGCCCAGAACGCGGGTGCGAGGCCGCCCAGGAGCATCATCAGCCCCAGGATCGCCGTCAAGACGCCGTACAGCCGCTTCGGTGCGAAGCGCACGGCCAGGAAGCTGGCGGGGAAGACGACCAGCTGGCCTACCGTCCGCGTTGCGCCCAGCCAGCCCGCTTCCGCCGTGCCGAACTCCAGCTCGGCGCCGATGCCGAGCAACATGATCCCCATCCCGACCATGGTGACCTGCGCCAGCATCTGGTGGAGCCAGATCTGGCCGATGATGACCCAGCGGTAGGGGTGTCGCTCCGGCTCGGCGGGCGTCGCCTGGGATGGCTCCGCCGTGGCGGGCGCCGGGGCCGAGGCGTGCGC
>JAQCJS010000270.1 GCA_027592975.1 Chloroflexota bacterium | reverse complement strand
TCCGCTGAGCCCCAGGGCGCCCAGGCCGAGGTACCCCACGCCCGCCCCGGCAGGACTTCCGCCGCCGCCGAAGCCGCTGATCGGCGAGAAGGCGGGGCGCGTGGTGCCCACGATCGCGCGGAGGTAGTCGCGCGTCTCCTCCGGCACCGCCGCCTCCCACGCCGCGCCCTTCGCGTTCACCGCGGCCTGCACCCTGCCGAGGCCGGCGTTGTACGAGGCGAGCGCCTTGCGGACGTCGCCGTCCCACGCCTGCAGGTACTGCTGCATGGACTTCGCCCCGGCGTGCAACGACTGGCCAGGGTCGGTTCGGTTCACGTGCGGGTAGTACTGCGGCATGAGCTGGGCGATACCCTCCGCCCCGGCGGAGGATCGCCGCTGCCCCGTGACCACGTCCGGCGCGAAGCCGGATTCCTGCTGGATCTGGCGCTCGAACATCGCACCGAAGCCGGGCCCAATCACGCTGTCGCCGATCTGCCTCGACATCTCGCGCCAGCCGTAGGGATCGCTCGTGTCGCCGGTCGCCTGGCGCGCCAGCAGCGCCGCGATCTCGCCGGGGGTAGACGGCGGCCGGGAGGCGAAGTCCGTCACCCCGGGGAACGCCGCCCCGGGCATCCGCCGCAGCGCGCCGCCGTTGCGAAGCGAGGAGACCTCCGCGCGCACCTGCGCGATCTCCGCGCGTGGATGATCGAGCTGACGCTGGAGCGCGCTCGCAAAGTTCGCGCCGCGCAGGGGCACGGGCGTGCTCGCCTCCACCCGTGAGACGGGCGGACTGCCACCGACCGGAGCGATCGCATCAATGCCCACGTCGCCAGCGTACGGGCGACCGGCGGGCGCCACGTATGGGGAGAGACCCGCGTCCTGCGCCGGGCGCTCCCCGATGGCCGAGGACAGCCGCTACCGCTCGACCGGCCCGCCGATGCTGCGGTAGCCGCCGGCGAAGTAGAGCAGCGGATCCACGCCCGGCCGCTCGATCGCGATCGCCTCGACGCGCCCGACGATGATCGTGTGGTCGCCGCCGGAGTAGCGCTCCTGCACGCGGCACTCGGCCCAGCCCAGAACCTGCTCCAAAATCGGCGAGCCGAGCGGGCCGTCGTGGAAGGGGACGCCGTTCATCACCGCCTCGCCCTCGCCATGCCGCGCGAAGGCGTCCGAGGCGGCGCGCTGATCGCCGGCGAGGATGTTCACGGCGAAGGCTTCCGCCACCTCCAGCACCGGGTGCATGGACGCGCTGTGATCTACGCAGACCAGCAGCAGCGGCGGATGCAGCGAGACGGACGTGAACGAGTTGGCCGTCATGCCGCGGCGCTGGTGCCCCACCTGCGCGGTGACCACCGTCACCCCCGTGGCGAACAGCCCCATCGTGTTGCGGAACTCACGCGAATCGAGCGACGCGTTTGCCATGACCCCTCCATGCGTAAAACCGCCGCATGGTACCACCGCACCCCTGCGGAGGCGTCACCCCTCCGGGAACGCCGTGGTCATGGCGCGCATGACGGACTGCAGGTAGCCGCCGCAGCGCTCGCAGAGCCGGTAGTTCCGCAGGCCTCGGTCACCGTTGACGATGTCGCCCTCATCCGAGATCTGAACAACGGTCGCGGGCGAGATCTGGATATCGATCAGGCCCGTGCTCAGCGAGCGGAAGCAGAGATCGCAGGCCGCGCAGTTCGGCATCGCTACCCCGCCTCTGCCCGGGGCACGCCACGGTTCGCCTCGATGCGGCGAGCGTAGGTATCTCGGGCTACTCCGGCCGGTGCATCGCCAGCGCCGCGACCGCGCGCAGCGGATCGACCGCCTCCAGCCAGCGCCGCTGCACCTGGCGCGCCGAGGGCCGATCCGGCTGGCGCATCGTGATCTCGAAGATGCCCGCCACGTCGCGGACGCCGTCGATCGCACCCAGCAGGCTGCGCGTGATCGCATCGCCCGCCACCGGGCAGTCGCGTTCTTCGCCGAACGTGAAGCGCAGCTGATTGCCGGGGCGCTTCAGGCCCGCAGCGAGCGCCTCGCCGAACTTCCACGAGGTCCACGACGGCCGGGCCGCTGGATCGTCCGTCGCAATCGCGGCCGGGATCGACGCCGTCGCGCGCGCGGCGTAGAACTCGTGCTTCTTCATGGAGCCGTGCAGCAGCTCAGCGACCGCGTGACGCTCCGCGGCGGGCAAGTCGCGCAGGCGCGCATCTGCGAGGTACGTGGCGGACTCGTACCGACGCGGCACGGAGAACTCGCGCAGCGTCATGTCCGCGCCCTCCAGCCACTCGTAGACTTCGGGCACGGTGTAGGGGCGATCCTGCGAGTGCAGCAGCAGGTCGTACGCCCCCGCGTCGCTCGCCTCGATCTCCGTGCGGAGCATGGGGGAGTCCATCAGCCCTCGCACCACGCGATGATCGCGAGGCAGCGCGGCGAGCGTCGTGCGCAGGACGCGCAGCCGCTCGGCCTCGGACATGGTGCGTGGCGCAAGGAGACGGAGGAGCGCCTGCATCGCGTACACAGGCTCGCGCCCGTATCGCGCATAGACCATCACGCCGATGCCGCCGTCCGGCTTCAGCACGTCGCGCAACGCGCGCAGCCCCACCTCGGGCGAGTCCAGGTGATGCAGTACCCCGGTGGTCACGATGAAGTCGAAGGGCCCGATGTCCAGCGCGGGCGCGGCTTCCAGCGGTGAGTGCACGAACGTGACGTCGTCCGTCAGCCCGCGCAACTCGATCCGGCGGCGCGCGATCCCCAGCGAGGTCGAGGAGAAGTCCAGCGCCACGACCTGCGCACCGGTGCCTCGCAGCTGCTCGGCCAGGAAGACGGTGTTGTCGCCCGTGCCGCAGCCGGCATCAAGCACGCGGAACGTGCCGTCCACCGCCCGACGACCACCCCAGAACGCCTCCAGCACGCGCGGGATCTCCGCGATCGAGGGCTGCCGCAGCAGCTCCAGCTCGCGCTCCGGATCGCGGTGCGGGTAGGGCAGCGTCTCGTACTGCTGCTGAACCTGTTCAAGCAGAACCATGGGCGGCGGCCTCCAGACGGGAAGTGTGCCGGAGCGGGCACCGCCGCGGCATCAGGGAACATCCTCGGATCCGCGCG
>JAQCJS010000002.1 GCA_027592975.1 Chloroflexota bacterium | reverse complement strand
GCATGTGCGCGGGCTTAGTCGTCGGGCGACAGCGTAAACAAGTAGGCTGATGCCCACAAGTCAAGCACAAAGGAATTGATTGCGATCGCGCGACCGGGTGATGCGCGTCATGCGCTTTCGACGGGTGCCTAGACGGTGATGGCGAGCCTCCCGGGCCGCGCCAGTTCCCCCGCGATGAGCTCGATCACCGTCTGGACGGTCGCGTCCAGGTCGCCCTCGATGTTCCTGACCGGGTGGCAGAAGACGCCTGCGCGCTGGATCTCGTCGCGGGCGATGGCGAGGCGGCGTTCGATCTGCTCGTCCGTCTCGCTGGCCCGGCACTCCAGGTGGTGACGAAGCGCGTCCAGCGTCTCCGGCTCCAACGACAGGAAGAGCGCGTCCGGGAGCAGGCTCCGCAGCGACTCCGCCCCCTGCACGTCCACGCGGATCACCACGTGACGCCCCGAGGCCAGCGCTTTCCGCACGGACGCGCGCGGCACCCCGTACAGGTTGCCGTAGACCTCCGCGTGCTCCAGCAGCTCGCCGGCCGCCACGTGATCCAGGAACTTCTGACGATCCACGAAGAAGTGGTGGACGCCCTCCACCTCACCGGCGCGGGGGGCGCGGGTGGTCATGGTCGCGGGACGCTCCACCGGCACGCCGATCTCCTCCATGCGGTTGATCAGCACGTCCTTGCCCACGCCCGAGGGCCCGGTGAGGACGATGACGAGAGGGGACGGCGGGGTCACCTCGGTCATCGCTCGGCCACGCCTTCGGCCCGGCCAGCCCGGGCAGCGCCGACGCGGCCGGAGAAGGTCTCCGGCGTGATCGCGATGAGCGCGACCCAGTCGTCCGTGAGCACAACCACGGCCTTCGTCCGGCGTCCGCTAGTGAGGTCGATCGCGCGGTTCTGCTCTTTGCCGCGCTGCACCATGCGCTTCATGGGCGCGGATCCGGGCGCGGCTACAGCGAGCACCCGATCCAGCGCCAGGTAGTTGTCAAAGCCCACGTGAATCAGATCAGCGGCCATCAGCACCGCCCGGCACGAACGACGTCGCTCATGGGGCCGCCCTCCGCAGACGGGACGATCGAGGCGCGGCTAGACGTCGCGACGCATCCGCTTCTGGCGCTCGATCTCCGCCAGGCGATTCTCCGCGCCACCGGTGACCTCCGCCATCTTCTCCCGCATCCAGCCCCCGGCGAGGAAGTCCTGGAAGGAGAAGGCGGCGGTGCTGCCGGCGGTGTGCGTGGGCTCTTCGCGCCCAACCTTGCCGTTGATGAAGGCGCTGTATTCGAAGGAGGCCTCCGCCATTTGGCGGAAGAGCACCTCCTCATGCTCGGGCGCGGCGACCCGCTCACGCAGGTCGATCAGCGCGCCGATGTAGCGGTTGAGCCAGTGGATCGTGTGCTCGCGGTTGGTCACGGCGATGTCGAACGCCATCGCGGGGTCGGTCCCGGCCAGGCGCGTGGTGTCGCGGAAGCCCCCCGCGGCCAGCAGGGAGAGCTCCGGCCACGCATCTGACTCGCGCTCCATGGAGAACATCGCCGTCGCGGCGAGCATCGGCATGTGCGAGATCGCCGCGACGTAGGCGTCGTGCTCGGAGGGGTCCATGTACATGGACGTCGCGCCCACGGTCTCGGCGAGCCACAGCACCGCGTTGATCGCTCGTTCCGAGGAGCGCGTGTTGGGGACGATGATCCAGCGGGCGCCATCGAACAGGGTGGCCTCTGCCGCGCCGGGGCCGGTGTCGGTCTTCCCGGCCATGGGGTGCCCGCCCACGAAGCCCTCGTGCGTGGGGAGCAGCTCGTCCGCCCAGCGCATGACCTCGGTCTTGGTGGAGCCGGTGTCGGTGATCACGGCGTCCGGCCGGACGACGGGAGCGATCTCCTCCATCATCTTGCGGATCGCGAGCAGCGGCGTGGCGAGGATGATGAGCTCCGCGCCCTCCACCGCGTGCTGGGGGGTGTGCATGACCGTGTCGATCGCGCCGGCCTTCTTCGCGGCGTTGGCGACATCCGCGTAGCGGTCGAAGCCGACCACCTCGATCTTTCCCTTCGCGCCTTCGCGCCGAAGGCGCAGACCGATCGAGGACCCGATGAGTCCCGTGCCGAGGATCGCGACGCGCAAGATGTGCTCCCTAGATCTCCCGGTCGCCCGCCGGGTCATTGATCGTACAACGTGGCGGCGGGCCGTGGGCCGGTCGCGCGCCTGTTACAACTGGTCGTCCAGCGCGATGAAGCGCGCAAGCACCGGGTCGTCTGGTGGCGGGGTGTCTGTGTGCCTCCGCACCAGTTCCACCACGCGCGCCTCGCTCCCGGCCGCCGTCAGCCGCTCCGCGCCCAGCCGGGCGTGGTGCCGCAGCCGCCAGAGCGCCTGCCGCCAGCCGGCCCCGTGCTCCGCCTCCACCTGCCTGGCGAGGCCCGGCGCGCTCGCCGGCAGGAGCACGAACGCGATCCGGTGCCACGTGCGGAGCGGCCCCTTCCCCACGTCGTGCAGGAGCGCCGCCGTCAGTTCCGTCCGGGTCGCGCCCAGCCCCCGCAGCGCCTCGAACAGGTCGACTGAGTGCCGCCGGTCGCGCGCCTCCGCGCCCAGGAACAGCGCGAACTCAGCAGGCGACAGGAGGGCGCGGGCATCCTCGATCTCGCGAGGGGTGAGGAACGGGCGCAGGCCGTGTGTGAACTGCCGGACACGGTAGCGCGCACGACGGAGCCGGCTAGCCGAACCCACTCGGGTTGCCCACCAGCAGATCCAGCAGGAGGTCGACGACCGGCCCGGTGACGATGAACAGGCTGACGGCCCCGTTCGTGAGGAACGGGGCGAGGATCAGCAGCATCAGTATGCCCATGCCCCACGGCTCCAGCCGCCGGTACTGCTCCGCCAGCCCCTCCGGCAGCAGCCCCATGAGCACCTTCGAGCCGTCCAGCGGCGGGATCGGCAGCATGTTGAACACGGCCAGGAGGACGTTGAGCAGCACCACCGTGCCCAGGAACAGGCCGAGCAGGTCGGCCGGCGTGCGCGTCCAGACCTCCGCCCAGCGCTCCGCGGTGGCCGATCCGACGAATGGGTGCCAGAACGGCACCCATTGCATGCGGATCGGGATCGCGGCCAGCGCGGCGACCACCAGGTTGCTCGCCGGCCCGGCGAACGCGATGAGGAACATGGCGCGTCGCGGGTTCGCGGTGTAGTTCGGGTTCACCGGAACCGGCTTCGCCCAGCCGAAGCCCGCGAACAGGATCATCGTGGTGCCGATGGGGTCGTAGTGCGCCCGCGGGTTCAGCGTCAGCCGGCCCATCAGCCGCGCCGTGGGGTCGCCCAGCCGGTTCGCGACCCAAGCGTGGCAGTACTCGTGGAAGATCAGCCCCACGAGCATGGAGAAGCCGAACGCGCCGATCAGGATGGCGAACGCGTCCGGCGCGGAGCGGATGAGCGAGAAATACTGGAGAATCATCGTGATCGAGCATATCAGGCGTATATGACTGATCCGAGTGATCCGATGCGCGCTTTCCGTTGACGGGGGCGAGTCCGTCAATCTATCGTGGATGCACCGTTCCGGGCGCATCCGCGCCGCCCACCATCGCTCTGGACGCCGGGCACCGCGGGCGTCCGCTTGAACGAAAGGGCTGAGGGCCACGCCGTCAGCGGCGCCGGATCTGGCGGGGTTCCGGCGACTGCAGGCCACCCGGCCGCGGCGTGTCCATCCATGGCACGAGCACTCCGCTTCTCCCTCACCAGACGTTCCGCCACGGTGGCCGCGATCGGCGCCGTCGCTCTCCTCGGCATGGGCTGGGGCGTAATCCGGCTGCTCCCGCTCGCGGAGCGGCCCACCACCGGCGTGCCGCTACTGGTCTTCGCCGCCTTCGGGCAGACCTCGGACATGATTTATGTCGCCCCAGCGACAAAACCGGACGAGCGCACGGTCATCGACACCGTCCCGCACGCCGAGGGCTGGGGCATCAACCCGGGACCGATGTCCGGCGATCTCGTCGCGTTCAACGCCATCCCCACCGGCACCCCGGGGCCGCGAGGCGCGCCAGCCGATCTCTGGCTGCTCAACGCGCGCACCAGAGAGCGGGTGCGGCTCGCCCGCGACGCGGACCTGCTGGTGAAGCCGCAGTTCATCGAAAATGGCCGGGCCGTGCTCTACCGCCGGTCGGAGGGTGACCTGCAGGCGATCGTCCGCGTGGAGATCGAGTCGCAGGCGCGCACCGTCATCCACCAGGAGCGGACGGCGTTCGGCGTGATCCCCGTGGGCACGGACCACAACGGCGCACTGATCTTCGCTCGCCTCTCCAACACCGGGACGGATATCTTCCGCAAGGCGGACGGAGGCATACCCACGCTCGTCTTCCATGCCTCCGACGAACTGGCGCGGGACTGGCAGATCTCGCCCGACCGCAACGCCATCGCCTACCTCGCGCAGCAGTCGCGAGGCGAGCGTGTGGTCTACCGCGCACAGGCGGTGAGCCTGGAGGGCGGCCGCGCGCTGGGTCTGCCGGACGCCGGCTCCAACGGCGAGCAGTACGGCCCGGTGTGGACGCCGGACGGCGCAGATCTAGCGGTCGGGCAGGAGCCAACCTCCACGCCGGCCGCGCCCGTCGCGCTGCTTCGTGCCGGTGCGCCCCCCGCGGCGCTGGCCGCCCCGCAGCAGGGCTTCGATGTCCCCTTCGCGTGGAGCGGCAACGGCACCTACCTGGCGGCACGTACCTTCGACGGGAAGAACTCCATGGACGCAGGGCGGGAGACGGCCGTGGTGATCGCGCGAAGCGGCGAGCGTTACCCCGTGTCCGCGCCGGGCGAGGTGATCCTGGTGGGGTGGCTGCCCAATGCCTAGCCTTCCTCGTCTCCGCCGACGGGCATTCGCTCTGCTTGCCGCGCTCACGCTCCTGGCGGCGATCACCGTGCTCGCACCGGGCGCTCCCCGCACCGCGGAGGCCTGCGCCTTCACGCCGTGGCACCCGTACGCCTACGAGGGCGACCAGCAACGCGCGCGCTACAACGGCGCGATCGATGCCGCCTCCGTCAACCGGCTGCTGTCGAACGACGCCTTCTTCGCGCTTCCCCCGATCGAGCGCGGGACGCGCGCGAACCGCACGCCTGGCGCGCCGTTCATCCCGGCCGTGCTGCTGAAGTCGATCGCGTGGACCGAGTCGACGATGACGCAGGCCGCGCGCGCCGTAGCCTTCGACTCCGTGGGCCCGGGGCAGATCTCGTTCGACTGTGGCCACGGGATCATGCAGGTCACGACCGGCATGACCACGCCGCTGGGCGCGGACGGCACGGCGTCCTCAAGGCAGGCGAGCATCGCGACGCACTTCGCGTACAACATCGCCCGCGGGGCGCAGATCCTGGCCGAGAAGTGGAACGCGGCGCCGGATCAGATCCCGGTCGCCGGGATTGACACGAACTCCGACCCGGCGATCATCGAGAACTGGTACTTCGCTACATGGGCGTACAACGGGTTCACTGGCCCCGGCGCGAACATCAGCAACCACCCCGCGGACCCGCAGTTCGGCGCGTGGCCTCGTCCGAGCTTCGTGTGTGATGGCACGCAGGCACGCAACCGGTACCCGTACCAGGAGCTGGTGTGGGGCTGCATGAACCACCCCGTGCAGCGCAACGGCGTGCCGCTCTGGCAGGCGGTCGCGGCGACGCTGCCGGATCTGAGGAACCCGATCATGGCGAGCGCACTCAGCGTCACGAACTGGACGTACCCCTACAGCAGCATGGACATCCCCACGCCCCAGCCCGCGCACCTGGTGCAGCCGCCGGCGAACATCCAGTCCGCCGCGCAGCTGCTGGGCGTGCCGGTGTTCCAGACCTCCGCCCAGCGCCTGACGATTAACGTGAATGCGACGGGGACAGCCTCCCGCGGCACGGTGCGGATCGGCAACGCCGGCACCGGCGTGATGACATGGATCGCGACGACCAACGACCGCTTCCTGGTGCTGTCCCCGCCGGCGTGGCGGTGGGCAGCGACCTGCGGTGCGTCGGCGCGGACGAGTGCCCGGACGGGACGCTGGCCGTGACCGTGAACCCAACGCTGCTCCCCGCTTCGCGTGCGAACGGCACGATCACGCTCTCATCGCCGAATGGCGGGGGGCAGCAGGTTACGATCGCGGTGGACGTGTCCGCGGAGTTCGCCATCGGCGCGCCGGGCACCAGCCGCGTGAGCCCGTAGCCCGCGCACCACATCGGATCGAGAAGAGGCGGCCCCATGCTCGGAAACTGGATCGACGCGGTCCGCCGCAACCACGGCGTGGAGCACGCGACCGTCGCGGTGCTCTTCGCGCGCACGGGGCCGCAGCGGATCGCGGGACGTGCCAGCGCGGACGGCTTCTTCATCCTGGGCAGCGTGGACGAGACGCAACTGCTCTCCTGCGCGCGCGAGGCGCTGGATCGGATGCAGCGTGGCGAGGCCGAGCTGGCCGTCTCGCCGCACTGCGGCACGAACATCGCCGTGACCGCGGCGCTCTCCACGCTGGCCACCATGAAGACGTTCGCGAAGCAGTCCGACCGCCCGCTGCGCGATCGCTTCGGCGACGCGTTCACCGGATCCATCTTCGCGATCATCGCCGCGCAGCCACTCGGACGGCTGTTGCAGCGCTACGTGACCACGCGCGCCGACGTGGACGGCATGCAGATCGTCGAGGTGCGCTCGTATCTGCCGGGCGTGCGCAAGGTGATCACCAGCGGCGCGTAGCCGCACGCCGTCTGCGCGCCGCTACAGCAGCGTGCCCTGCGTCTCCGGCTCCGCCTCGTCCAGGCAAGCCGGATCGTCGTGCGTCACGGAGTTGACGCGCGTGGAGACGGCGGTGGCGACCAGGAAGTCGTCCGCCGCGGGACACAGCAGCGCGTGCAGCCGCTCCGGCCGCTGCCCCGGGTAAAGCCATTCCTCGATCGCGTCGTCGTCCGCCAGGATCACGGGCATGCGGTCGTGGATCGGGGCCACGGTGCCGTTCGCCGCAGTCGTGATGACCGTGAACGTCCGGATTGGTGCAGCCTCGGTACGCAGGCGCGCTTCCACGTAGAGCCCGGCGAACGCGAACACCTCTCGCCCGGGGCGGTGGAACCAGAACGGCCGCCGCTCCTTCGCGTCGCCCACCCATTCGAGGAAGCCGTCGGCAGGGACGATGCAGCGCGTGGCCCGGAAGGCGTCACGGAACGGCCGGCGTGTCTCGATCGTCTCGGCGCGGGCGTTGATGTGCTTCGCCCCTTCACGGCGGCTGGGCTCCCACCAGTTCACCAGCCCCCACCCCGCGTGCGTCACCGCACGCTCCTCGTGCTCCATCCGCGCGATCCAATGCTCCTGCATGGGCGCGATGTTCCAGCGCGGGGTGTAGCGATCCTCGAACACCTCGCTCGGCGCAAGGCCGAGGCTGGCGGCGACGAACTCGACGTTCTCCGGGGTCAGCGTGAAGCGTCCGCACATGCACCGAGTGTATGAGCCACGCGGAAGGCTGCCCGCAGCCCCGCGCTCCGCTACGCTCGCAGCCATGCCCACCTCGATCCGCCTGACGCTCGCACGCTGGGGATGGCCCGGCTTCTCCGGCGCGATCGCGTTCGCGTTCTATCTGCTGACCATCAGCCCAACGATCGCCACGCTGCACGGCGTTGTGGACAGCGCGGAGCTCGTGGTGGTCGCCTCGAAGCTGGGGGTGGCGCATCCGCCGGGGTCGGCGATCTGGATGCCGCTGGGCTGGGCGGCGCTGGAATGGCTCGCGTTCATCCCGGAGCCGGCCCTCCGCACGAACCTGCTCTCCGCGGCGCTGATGGGCGCAGCCGTGGTCGCCCTGGCCGTGGCGACTCAGCGATGGCGACCGGGCACGCCCGGCTGGGTGGCGGCGCTCGCCGGGCTGCTGGGGGGCCTCGCGCCCCTCGCGTGGGCGCAGGCCATCATCACCGAGGTGCTCGCGCTGCAGGCGCTGCTGGGCGCGCTCGCACTCGTGCTGGTGATCGACGCGAGCGTGGGACGCCGCTGGATGGCGTTCGCGCTGGTACTGGGACTGCTGTCGTGGAACCACCCGACTGGCCTCGCACTGGCGGTGCCGCTGGGGATCGCCACGCTGATCCGGGCGCGCCCCGCCCGGCGCACGTGGCCGTGGGCCGTCGCGGCGTTCCTTGCGCCCGGCGTGTACAGCGTGGCCTATCTGATGCTGCGCGCCGGTGCGCCGATCGCGTGGGGCGACACCGGGACCGTGTCCGGCGTGTGGGCGCACCTCTCCGGCGCGGCGTACCAGGGGGCGACCGACCTGTCCGTGGAGAACCTGCGCGGCGGCGTCCCCGCGGCAGTCCGCCTGGCCCTGCTGCAGGTGCCGCCGCCACTGTGGCCGCTGCTCCCGGTGGGTGCGCTGCTGCTGGCGCGCGCGCGACCGCTGCTGGCCGCCGCGCTCGTCGCGACCGTCGCGCTGCTCGTGGTGTTCGTCGCTGCCTACCGCGCGACCGGGCACGAGGACTACTTGGCGACCGTTGGCTTCATCGGCGCGATGCTGGCGGCGTGGGGGGTGCAGGCGCTATGGGAGTGGGTGCGCCCGCGACTCCCCGACCGGACGGCGCGCCTGGCGATGGGCGTCTGCGCGGTGGGCCTGGTCGCGGTATGGGCCACGTACGTGGGTGCGCGCGTGACGTTGCGAGGCGACACGACGGTCCTGGATGAGGCGCGGGCGACGCTTGCGGCAGCGCCGCCGGACGCGGTGCTGGATGTCACCAGCGACCGTGAGTGAATCGCCCCGGGAATGTTGAAGGCTCCGATCCTTGAGAGGATGGAGCGATGACACGACCAGGTCGATACCCAGCAGAGATACGAGAGCGGGCGGTGCGGCTCGTGCGCGAGCACGAAGGCGAGTACCCGTCGCAGTGGGCAGCGATCACCTCGATCGCGACGAAGTGCGGGATGACGCCGGAGACCCTGCGCAAGTGGGTCCGCATGACCGAGGTCGATTCGGGTCAGCGGCCCGGATCCACCACCGACGAGCGTGAGCGGCTCAAGGTCCTGGAGCGCGAGAACCGCGAGCTCCGCCGGGCCAATGAGATCCTTCGCGCTGCTTCGGCTTTTTTCGCGCGGGAGCTCGACCCGCGACTACCACGATGAGCCGCTTCATCGATACGCACCGGGAACGCTTCGGGGTCGAGCCGATCTGCCGCACACTGCAGGTCGCCCCGTCGACGTACTACGCCGCGCGGTGCCGGCCACCCTCAGCCCGACAGGTCCGGGATGAAGCGTTGATGGTGAAGCTGCGACGCGTGCACGCCGAGCACTTCGGGGTGTACGGCGCGCGCAAGCTCTGGCGCCAGCTCCACCGGGAAGGTGTCCCCGCTGCACGTTGCACGGTCGAACGCTTGATGCACACGACCGGGTTGGTCGGTGCGGTACGCGGGAAGCCGAAGCGGACCACGATCGCCGACGAGACAGCGGCGCGCCCCGCAGACCTCGTGCAGCGGCACTTCGAGGCGCCGACGCCCAACCGGCTGTGGGTGGCCGACCTGACCTACGTGCGTACCTGGTCGGGCTTCGTGTACGTCGCCTTCATCACCGATGTCTACTCGCGCGCTATCGTCGGCTGGCAGGTGTCGCGTTCACTCCGCAGCGACCTGGCGCTGGACGCGCTGGAGCAGGCGCTCTGGTCGCGCGAAGGTCCGTTCGATGGAATGGTGCATCACTCGGATCGCGGGGTCCAATATCTATCGATCCGCTACACCGAACGGCTCGCAGAGGCGGGGGTGGTGACCTCAGTGGGCAGTCGCGGCGACTCGTACGACAACGCGATGGCGGAGTCGGTGAACGGGCTCTATAAGACCCAGCTCGTCCGCAAGCAAGGACCGTGGCGAGGCCTCGAGGACCTGGAGTTCGCCACGCTGAAGTGGGTCGACTGGTACAACCACCAGCGCCTCTTCAGCGCCCTCGGCTACGTGCCGCCCGCGGAGTACGAGGCCAACCACTACCCTGAGCGCGTCCTGGCAGAGGCCGGGACTCAATAGCCTGAGTCTCCATCAAACCCGGGGCGGTTCACCACCGCGATCGCAGGCTCTCTCCCAACGTAGGAGACGTCGGTGCAGTCGCGACGCGCCCCTGGCCTTCTCGTACTAATTGCCGATCGGCGAGCCGACTCGGATCGAGGAAGCCCCCTAACTTTTGGTCCGTTGCGAGCGCCTCCTGCGCCTAAGCAGGATGAGCCAGACCGCCACGATCGTGAGGAGAACGGCCACTAACGGTACGGAGATGAATGGGCTCTCGAGGACGGCGATTGTCGGCTTCTCGAAGTAGTGCTTCACGGCGACCATCGTCGTCATTGTCCGCAGCACCTCAGACATAGAAAACGACTCGACCTCGCCGACAGCTAGGACATACTTACCGGCATTGTCTGGGCTCGAGACGACGACGTCGTAATGTCCGGACGGCACTTCCCGGCGGTACTCCGGCCCCATGAGATAGCGATCGCCGCCGAACGGTTCGTCGAACGCCGTCCACGCCTCCGTCCCTGGCACAAGCACTGCCCAGGGTTGGCCATCCTTGACGATGGTGAGCGTGTAGTCCTCGGTCACGCCGGAGATGGCCGGAACGAGGACGTTTAGATACAGCGGAAACGATGCGTCCGACGCAATGTGGTAGGTATCAGGCTGGCCTTTGAGCTCAGCGTAGTAGGCCTTCGAAATCGTCGGATCGGTGACATCGATACTGCTCGTCGCACGGGGAACGATGGGTTGGTGCGCGGCCACCGGATCCACAAGCACGATCATGCTGATCGCCATCGCGGCGAAAGCCAAGATGAGTACGTGGTGTATCGGGGTGAGTCGTTCCATTTAGCCCTCAGAACCGCGCTGCCATGGGCAACGGTCGAATCGATTCGTGACTGAACGAAGGCTCGCCCGGCGAATACCCTCGACCCTCGAGAACACCGCGACGCGGTCCGTCGCCTGACGGACCACTCGCCACATTCGAGCCGGTGCCGAGCGATCGCTAGTCGGAGCGTCTTGTCATTCGAAACGCGATACGCCTCAGGGCGCCGAAGACGCCATCGGATGATGCCCCCGTGCCACCGGCTGCGGTCTCGAATGACCTCGCTGCCCCCAAATCGCCCTCAGAAAGGTCCTGTTGGAAGCCACGGGAGCAGACCGGACACTTCCAGGCTGCGGGTTGACCTGGAATAACGCAGCCCGCAAGAACCACTCCTGACGGTCGAACGCCGCGTGACGGGTACCCCCACAACACCGGTGTCATGGCGATCGCCTCGACAAGCCAATCGGGGGTGAACACCTCCCCGTGGTCGGCGACACGCTGCTTCGACTTGACGAGCTTCACGTCAAAGCACTCCCGAAGGGCACCAGACAGTGGCCCTGCGTACCCGCGCCACTACAGCGCCTCGAACCATGTCTTCATCTTCAACGCCATCAACCGACGCCGCTCCTCGAGAAAGTCGTCGTAGCTAAGGACGCTGCCATCGAGCAGCGTCTCAGGAATACAGCTCATCCGTAGGTTGGCGCGCATCTCCTGTTCCGTGTCGATGCCGCCGTAGCGTTTCTTACCGCCCGCGGCCTGCTCCGCGAGTTGCCCGAAGTACAGCTCTGGCGCCTTGTCACCGATCGCGATGTTGATCTCGCTCTGCGCGACTACGAAGTTCGCGATCTGGTTGTAGCGACTGCGCGATAGACCCTGGCCCTTCAGGTGGTTGGCCGGGTACACGTGATGCACGTCGCTGTGATTCAGCACCAGGTCCAGCACTGAGATGTCCCGTGACAGGAAGCCCTTGTCGCCGAGCTTCACCTGCGCGGCTCGATAGGCAGTGAAATACGGACTCTGTGCCGAGGACGTGTCCATCAGCTGGGGGAGCATCCCGGTCCAGAAACTGTCGGGCAGCTCCGTTTCGATAACGGACTTGGTGTACGCGGCTGCACCGCGCGACTCGATCTGACGGATGTCTACATCGAACGCTGTCTCGGGGCTACCGGTGTAACGGCCGCGCATCACGGACATCACGTACCAGCGCCGCACCATCTGTTCGAGATCGGCTGCCGGCATCCCTTCGGCGCGCCCCCGGAGGTACAGGATGTACGCGAAATTCACCGCGTTCTGACCACCGATGAGCCGGCTTGTGACGAAGCCAGCGGACCGCAGGATCATCGTCATTCGCTCGAAGTGCGTTCTGTTGATGAACGCGAGCGTCCCCTTCTTCAGCTTGGCAAAGGACTCCTCGGCGATAGCATCCTCGAACTGGCGCGTTTCAAAGTTCCTACCGGAGAGCAGCGCCACAAGGTCCTGCAACCGACCGCGCCCGAACTCGGACGTGAATGCGACACGTAGCATGTCCGTGTAGGTGGGATCGTAGATGTCGTCTTTCGTGTCTCTGAGCCAGCGCATCGCCGGGAAGAACTCCGACGCCACGAACTCATGGTCGTTCTTCTGGATGGTGGGAAGGAACTCCGGAGCGATCGCCAGATGGCAGAAGTAGTCGATCGCCTTCCGCAGTAGGTTGCCGCCATACGACTCATTGACTGCGATCTTCGACATCGCGAAGTCGGCCTGCGAGAGCTCTGCGCCCGCGGAGTTCACGCGGATGAAGATCTCCGTGACCGTATCGATGTCGAGGTCCTCCGCGAGCTCGATGATTCCGACGTGGTTATTCGTGATCTTTCGAAGGTTCTCGATCGCCGAGAAGACAACATCCTGTGAGACGCCCTCGTTCTTCTCGCAGTACTTCGACACGAGCTGAAAGACGCTGGTCGACGGTGCGAAGACCTCAGCAACATCCTCAATCCAGGCCCCGTCCCGACGAATGGCCGGGTTGGCGACCTCGAAGCGCTGCTCTAGGGGATGGAACGCGATCCGAATGCGAACAGTCTCGTAGTCCCTCGTCAGCACTTCCCGTCCAAGGAGGGCTGCCATCAGCGCGGTCACACGCTGCTGGCCGTCGATCAGGATCCGCTTACCAGCCGCAGAGGTGCCATCCTTGAGCTTCACGGTGGGGTGGCGCCAGGCGATCAAGTACCCGACCGGGTAGCCCTGATAGAGGGAGTCGAGGAGGTTGCGGACCTTGGTGGCGTCCCATACGAACGGTCGCTGAATCTCGGGAATGGCAATCTCGCCCGACTTCACCCAGGTGAGCGTCTCGATCGGATGCGGTGTGACGGAATAGCGTTGCGGCATCTGAACTCCTGCTTTGGGGCGACCGCTCCGGTCTCGCACCAGCTCGAGCCGGCGCCGTGATATTACATCGCCATCGCATGGAAACCCGACTGCCTCGGCGAGGGCTACCGCATCGACGGCGCGTCAAAGTGTCAGGCGGAGGATAGCGTGAGCACTCAAGAAGCCATCTCGCGGTCTGTTCAGCCTGGGGCGCGGATTCCCACGCCAAGCGGCAGGAGCGCCTTTGAGGTTGCACAGATCACCGCCGACGCGGTCGTTCTCCTGTTCGGCCCCAAGCGAACACCGACGCGCATCCCGTGGAAGCTTCTCGACGAGGTGGTCGCGGCCGTTCCGAGCGATCGTTGGATCCCCGTCGGGGCGATGCACTCGTCATCGAGCGAAGGGGGAACGCTGGAGGCGCTGCTCAAACCATCGCTCAAACGCTCGACAGCCAGCTACGTCGCGGCGCTCCTCGAGAAGGCCGGGCTCCTGGAGCTAGACCGGAGCGGAGCCCATCGCATCCGTCGCCGCTAGATCGCGGTGGGCCATGTTGGCCCAGTCCACGGCAGTCCACGGACTTGCGACGCGCGGAGCATTCGCAGTCAGTGGGCGCGACGGGGAAGTTGCGCTGGCAGCCCATGAGAGCCATGGCCCGGAGCGGGTCGCGGCCACTGGCTGCCCGAGTAGACTGGACGGACGCCCTCGTAGCTCAGGGGATAGAGCAGCGGCCTTCTAATCCGCTGGTCGGAAGTTCGAATCTTCCCGAGGGCACCACACTCCAGATACGAATCCGGGCCGATCCCGGCCTCTCGAGCCGACTTCCGTGGACCGCGGTCCACGGAACGGGCCATTACGGAACAGGGTCGGGCACGCGTCGGTGCCTGACTGCATCACTTCCGCGCCGTCACGAGCCACGATGCAATAGGGCACTCATAGCGGCCCTCTGCGGTTCGATACATCGCGAGGGTGCGCTCCATCCCTTCGACATACGCGCGACGCTGAGCGTCGCTGAGCGCAGCGAACGCGGGAGCAACCGGGAGCGTGGACACCTGGTGCGCGGCAAATGGATCCAGGGGCGGCAGCGACACCGTCGGAACAACCTCCTCGACCACCACGTCGTTCAAGCCAGCTGCCGTGAACGCGGCGCTCATCGCATCTGGGGTCAGGCGAAAGGCGCCGGCAAGTGGCGCGGTCGCCTCACCGATGGCTTCACGAAGCCCATCCGCCTGCGCACGCATGTAGGTCTGGTGATCCAGGGGTGCCCAGAACGTCACGGCGATGCGGCCACCCGGCGCAGTAACACGCGCCATCTCGACGGCGGCACGCCCGAGGTCGGGGAAGAACTGCACGCCCTGCTGGCACACCACTACCGAGAATCGTCCGTCCTCAAACGGGAGGTCGAGCGCGGACGCCTCGCTCCACTCAACGGTCGCGGCTGCAGGGCTACCGAGAGACCGTGCGGTCGCGAGCATGCCCGGGTTCACGTCCAGGCCGATGATTGAGCCGCTAACCCCCACCATCTCCGCAGCGCGCCTCGTCACGAGACCCGTACCGCACGCGATGTCCAGAACGCTGTCGCCGACGCCGAGCTGCGCTCGATCGAGTACCGCGTCCACAAACGGAGCCATGATGACCGCGTTAAATTGCTGGTAGTTCTCCGGGGCACTGCCGCTCACCTGAAAGCCAGATGTCGTCATTCAATTGTCTCCTTCGAAGCCTTCTGGCTTCGGGCGATCTTATGTTGCATCCGACCGATCTGGCTTGGCTGGTCGGAAGTTCGAATCTTCACGAGGGCACCACTCCCCAGATAGGAATCCGGACCGACCGGACCTTCCGGAGCCAGTTTCCGTGGAGCGCGGTCCACAGAACGAGCCATTACGGAACAGGGCGCGCAGACGCCTGGCTCCACGCGCACCAACGAGATATGGCGCCCACGAAGCCGATCGGGGTCGCCAAGACCGTCTCGAAAGAGCCGTCCCTCGCCCTCGCCTCGGCCTTACGGAGACGGTGGTACGTCCGCCAATGCATCCCCGCGGGCTTCGGCGGGAACCCTTGCAGGAGGCTCCCGGAGCCGCCTACGCGCCCCGGCCCTCAAGATCGGGAGTGGCGCGGAACCGCGTGGGGTCTGGCACTCCGGCTACGTCCCCACGAGCGCGTCCCATACCTCGCGCACGATCGTTGCGGCGAGGGAGTCAGCGATCGCATGTCCGGCTGCGCCGTCCGGCATCGTCACGGGGACCCGGGCGGTCTGGTACGTGACGATGAAGCGCGGTTCGCCATCGGCGTAAACCACGCCGACGTCGTTGAGGTAGCCGCCAAGCGAGCCAGTCTTGTTAGCGACTCGCGTCTTCTCCGGCAGGTGGCGAGGGATGCGGTTCCGCAGTCGCTGCTTCGACAGGATGTCGAGCGCGAACTCGCAGAGGGCGGGCGTCACGCCGAGGCGGGCGGCGGCGCCCTCGTCGCGTGCACCGTCGACGATCGCACGCAGGAGGAGGCGCTGGTCCTCCGGGCAGGTGTCGTTCGAGACCCCGGGTCCGTGGTCTCGGGTCAGGGAATAGTCCGGAGTACCTCGGCGGTGGGCAGTGCCGGTCATCCCGAGTTCGTCGCAGAGCGCCTGCACCTTGTCGAGGCCGACGAGCCCGCTGATGCGCCCGGTGGCGACGTTGTCCGAGACGATGATCATCATCAGGACCAGGTCGCGGATGCGAAGCTCGAGGCCCTCCGAGAACCACTGGAGGCACCCCGAGGTCGTGTCGAGCGAGGTGTCCACGGGGACGCGCTCGTCGAGGTCGATGCGGCCCGCGTGCACCTCGCGGAGCGCGGCCATGAGGATGGCGACCTTGCGGATGCTCGCGGACGGCTGCACGACGTCCGCGTTGCGTGAAGCTTGCCAGCCGGTGCGGAGGTCCTCGACGGCCCAGCCGACGTGGAACGGCACGTCCTCGCTGAGCGCGTTCAGGCGTGCGACCAGTGCGTCCATCCTCAACCTCCTCCTGTCGCTGGGGGTACGATCCGACGACCGCGCGAGGATAGCCCGCGGCGCGCCACGAGGTGGCCGGTAGACGTAGGCGATGACGAACGCTTTCTGGTCAGGCCGTCTCCATGGCCTTCGTCGATGTCCGCCTGTTTGAGCCAGCCGTGCAGCGTCGCGTCGGGAATCCCGAGGTCTTGGGAAATGCGCAGGATCGGTTTCTCGCGCAGCCGCGCCAGCTCGACCGCGCGGTGCCGGAACTCGGCTGGGTACCTCGTAGCCATCTCGGACTCCTCCCTGGGCGACCGAATCGCCACAGTCTAGGTGTCTGGGAAACCGGGGCGGGCTCCTTCTCGTCCGAAGAAACCATGTTTCGGCGGCCAGACCCGTAAACTCATAACTCGGAGGCACCCAAACGTGAGAGGGCGTGCAATCCTTATCGTTGGCATAGTGGTAATTTACGTCGCCCAGAACGTCTCAGTGATGGCCGCGATCGGCCTCGCTGCTGTGCTGCTCGCAGGTGGATTCGCCCTAGGTTATTGGGGGCGGCAGCGGCGGCAGAGCGTCCAGGCAGCCACTCCCTCCTCCGACCCCCGACACGGCGACTTCGTATGCGGCACTCCCGCACTCGTTGAGGCGCACTACTGGGAAGTGGGGTGCGCTCTGCTTGAGCAGTATGCCGCTGACCATGGTGGCGATACTCACGTGCCCAGGAAGCTCAAGGTTGGCACGTACCCACTGGGCGAGTGGGTCGAGTGGGAGAGAAAGTGGCGCTTGGGAGATTCCGAACGTGCCGCCCGTCTGGCGTCGCTTGGCTTGTGGGGCCCCATCGAACTTCGCGCACCGGCTGATATCGACCTGGGCGGTGCACCGATGGCGATGGGATTCGGCAAGCACCGCTCACGCGAGGTGCGCTGGGTTGTGGAGAACGACCCGTCGTACATTGACTGGATCCTTCACTACCGCGCGGGACCCGAAGCGGTTCGCGACGAAGCCACGCGGATCCGGAAGCAGATCCGAAGCCAGCCAGAGTTCTGGGCGACCCGGAGAGCTCTGGTAACGGAAAGCCTGTCGCCGGACAGTCTCGCGGTCTGACAAGATCAGCCCCCTGCTACGCCGGAGCCGCGCGTGGAATGCGAGCACGCGGCGAGGAGGTCGCCCCGAAGGCCGCCGAAGCCACCGACAACACGATGATGTAAATGATCATCGGGGCCGCAGTGATCGTGGTCGCCGTCGGTGTCTTCTGGATGAAGAGGCGCGGCTCGTAGCCCGACCGTTCGCCCGATTCCCGTGGCGCGGGGGCCGATCGCTCGGCCCCGTCTTCGTCTCGCCGAGCGCGGCCGAGCGTCAACGGCCGCCTACCCCACCCGCGACGGCGTGCAGGATTCCGCAGGACACACGCGCCCGCCTCGCCGGTCCGCCTGCGCGACCTGGGGATGTCGGTGTACCCGCCTGCCAAGAACTGACGCAACTCCATGGAGCGCGGTCCACGGAGCGTGGTTATTACGGAGCGGCGCCCGCTCCCGCTGTGGACGTGGTATCGCGGCCCCCGTGATCAGAACTTCAGTGCACCACGCCGAGATGCGCTTCCGCGCACCCGTCGCAGACGTTCACGGAATGCCGGCGTTCGGGTGGAAATGTCTCCCCGCAATAGCGGCAGCGTTTGAACTCTGCGATTCGCGCCGCTCGCGCTTTCGAGATCAGATCTCCGAGGGCTCCGTCGTCCACTCGTGCCGCGCTGACTCGTCGCCACAAGCGGCTTGACTCGGTGGGCTCATAGGCCCCGCCGGCCCATTCCGTTGTCGGCAGTCTGATCTCGAAGGCCTCCGGGGTTACCAGCACCACGATCCCGAAATCTCCGCCACTGCTGATCTGGATCGCGTCGCGCGTGCGCTCCTCGTGTGTCTCGGCGAGGAACGAACGGAGGCGTGCTGCGTTTCGCTCGACCATCGAGCTACCGTCCGAGCGCCGTGGCTCATTCATCGCGACCGCTCAATTCCCGTTGCTTCGTCCCGACCTTCGGGTGGTGCTGATCGAGCCGCGAAAGCCTATCGGGGCGCAAAGGCGTCGCGGTCGATGGCTTGAAGGATTTCGAGTTGGTCTTCTATCGCGTTCCGTTGATCTTTGAGCAGGATGAGCTGATGCAGATAGTCGACTACACCTCACTTATCTTCGGCTGCCGGTGTGATGCTCGCCCACCCGTCTAGCCGACCTTCCTCCCGTCTTGGAAGATGCCGCCGTCAGTCACGAAAAATAGGCGGCGCTTCCAACGCTCGATATACCTATCGAGGCCCGCCTCGATCTCAGCGAACACCTCAGAAGGGACATTGGGCATCGTCGTGGGCTCGTCGCTGACCTGCGTCCAGCCGTGATCACCACCACGCGTGCAAGGATCACCCGCCCAGCAGACAAGGTCGTCCTGGAGGGTCGGATGCCGCGGAGACAGGGCCACCCCGCCTTGTCCTGCAACGTAGGTGTGCTCTCCGGTGCGAAGCAGGACGACAGCGTAGTGCCACTTCCCGTCGTCAGCGTCGCCGAGGTAGTACCTGGGATTCGGAACTGAAGTCACTGGAAATGCAGCGCGGCGCTCGAGCGCGGCCCGACTCGATTGGGCTTGCTCCGGTTTGACGGACAGTTTGCTTAGGCCGCCGAGGCGATCCTTGTGCGTGGGAACA
>JAQCJS010000269.1 GCA_027592975.1 Chloroflexota bacterium | reverse complement strand
ACTGCGTCAAGCGCTCGACGGCCTGCCACCGGAGCAGGGGCACGGAATCGTCGTCGCCTACGAGCCGGTGTGGGCAATCGGCACGGGCCTCGCCGCCACCGCAGACGACGCGCAGGAGCGCTGCGCGATGGTGCGCCGCATCCTCGTGGATCGCTTCGACGCGGCCAGCGCGGAGGCCTGCCGCATCCAGTACGGCGGCTCCGTGAACGCGCAGAACGCCGCTGGCTTCGCTGCGGGCGCGGACATCGATGGCGTCCTCGTCGGCGGGGCGTCCCTCGATGCGGCCGCGTTCGAGGCGATCTGCCGGGCGTTCGCCGCCTAGGCGGCTGCCCGATGTTCCCGCGCCACGTCGTCGCGCTGGTCGGCCCGACAGCCTCGGGCAAGACTGACGTCGCCGTCGCCGCCTCGCACCATGTCCCGCTCGAGGTGATCTCGGCCGACTCCCGGCAGCTGCGCGCCGAGATGGTGATCGGCACCGCTACCCCCGCTGCCTCGGAGCTTGCCGCCGTCCCCCACCATCTCGTCGGCACGGTCGCCCCGGACGCTCCGTGGTCGCTCCCGGACTGGCTACGCGAGGCGCGCGCGGCGATCGAGGCGACGTGGGGACGCGACCGGCTCCCGCTGGTCGCAGGGGGTACCGGGCAGTACATCTGGGCGCTCCTCGATGGCTGGGAGGTGCCGGAGGTGCCTCCGGATGAGGCCCTGCGCGCCCACCTGGAGGCGTACGCCGAGGAGTACGGCGCGGCTGCCCTGCACGCCCGGCTGGCGGCGGTCGACCCGGCCTCGGGCGCGCGGATCGACCGCCAGAACGTCCGCCGGGTCGTGCGCGCCCTCGAGATCGTCGAGGCCACCGGGGCTCCCGTGCCCCCGCTGACGCCTCGCGATCCCGGGTTCAGCTGGGCGATCGTGGGCCTGCGCTGGCCGCGTGAGGTGCTTCACGCCCGCGCCGATGTCCGAGTCGAGGCGATGTTCGCCGCCGGGCTGGTGGAGGAGACGCGCGGCATCGTGGAACGCCACGGCCGGGGCCCCGCTGGCTCGAACTGGCCGGCGCTCGACTCAATCGGGTACCGCGAGGCGCTCGCCGTCCTCGACGGGGAGTGCGACACCGCCGAGGCCGTGCGCCGGACGAAGATCGCCACCCACCGGCTGATCCGGATGCAGGCGGCGTGGTTCCGGGAGGACGACCCGCGGATCGAGTGGGTGGAGGGGGCGAATCTGGAGGCGGCCGTGGGCGCTATTGAGAGAGCGGCGCGCAGGCCCGTAGGATAGCGGGATGAAGACTCCCGTGAACGCCCCGTTTCCCTTCTGGAAGATGCACGGCGCCGGCAACGACTTTGTCGTGGTTGAGACGGACGCGCTCGACGTCCCGGACGCCGAGTGGGGCGAGTTGGCCGTCGAGGTCTGTGACCGGCACCTGGGCGTGGGCGCGGACGGGCTCATCCTCGTCCAGCCGTCTCAGGTGGCCGACCGGAAGATGCGCATCTTCAACGCGGACGGCTCGGACGGCGTGATGTGCGTCAACGGCATCCGCTGCTTCGCGAAGTTCTCGATCGACCGTGGTCTCGTCGAGGCACCGGACGGGCGCATGACCGTGGAGACCGGGCCGGGCGTGATCCCCGTGCAGGCGTTCCGCGCGGAGGACGGTACCGTCGCCCGCGTGCAGGTGACCGCCGCCGTCCCGGATCTCGATCCCGCCGCCTCCGGCGTCCACATCGAGGCGCCCGCGCCCGTGCTCGACCTCCCGGTCACGACCACGGACGCGCAGGGCGAGTCCGTGCAGCGCGTGGCGATCGTGTCCATGGGCAACCCGCACGCCGTACAGTTCATCGATGGCGCGCCCGCGGACTACCCGCTGCACCGCATCGGCCCGCTGATGGAGCACCACCCGGTGTTCACCCAGCGGACGAACTACGAGGTGGTGCGCGTGGTCGACCGGGCGCACATGGACATGCGCGTCTGGGAACGCGGCGTGGGTGAGACCAGGGCCTGCGGCTCCGGCGCGTGCGCCGTGGTGGTGGCCGCGCGATTGCGCGGTGAAGTCGACGACCGTGTCGACGTGCGCGTCCCCGGGGGCACGCTGGAAATCGAGTGGAACGGCCACGATGCGGTCAGCCTCACCGGCCCCGCCGTGCGCGTCTTCGAGTCGGAGTGGACACGTTGAACGAATCTCGTCGCCTGATCGAATCGAGCTCGCCGTGGACGCTGCGCAACGCGCCCGTCCGCCCGCGGGACTGGCGTGCGCTGATGGACGCCGAGGGGGCCGTCCACCTGGAGAGCGACGGGGGGGAGATGCTCCTCGTCCCCGATCAGGGTGAACTGCGCCTCCACTGGGCGTACGAGGACATCGAGCAGATGCGGCTGCTCTTCCCGCGCCACTTCGATGCGATGAAGCAGGACATCAGCGCGGACGTCGCGGACTACGTGACCATGGATCTGATCGCCGTCGTGAACCGGGACTGGTTCGATCCGCTGCTGCGAGACGCGGACTTCGCCGTCTTCGCGGAGTGGATGGACATGGCGCACGCGGCGCTGGACACCGCGACCGTGCCGGAGTTCCCCGAGGGCGTGACGATGCGCCGCGCGACGGACGACGACATTGAGCGACTGCGGGAGATCTGGAAGGCCGCCTACAGCGACTACGTGGATGGCGACCGCGCCTTCGACGCCATGGTCAACGATGCGGCGTGGGCCGGCGTCCTGGAGGCGGACGGCGAGATCGCCGCGTTCGCGCTCAACGGCGAGGTGGAGCGTGCGGAGGGGCGCATCCTGACCGCTGCGGTCGCCCCGGAGCGCTGGGGCAACGGCTACGGCAAGCTGGTGCTTACCGCCGCCATGTACCAGCTCGCCTCGAAGGAAGCGACGCGCGCCGTGCTGCGCGTCCGTCCCGACATCCGCCAGGCGCTGCGCGTCTGCTCGGAGCTGGGGTTCCGCCACTTCCGCTCGGGCATCGAGTTCCGCCGTTCCGTGGACGAGGCGGCGATCGCCGCGGCGCGCGAGACTCGTCGCGTCGGCGGCGTGAAGGCGCGCTTCGGCGACTGGCGCTAGCGCCCGCGAATCAGGAGACCGGATGACGGCGGGG
>JAQCJS010000268.1 GCA_027592975.1 Chloroflexota bacterium | reverse complement strand
GCGCGAAGAGCGAGCGCCTGGTGGTGCTGCTGGTGGACGGCAGCGCATCCATGGGGGCACGCGAGCGCATGGTACGCACGAAGGCGGCGCTCCACTCGATCCTCGACCGGGTGTACCAGCGTCGCGACCGCATCGCGGTGCAGGTGTTCCGTCGAGGCGGCTCGGAACTCCTCGTCGCGCCGGGGCGCAGTGTCTCCGCCGCGCGCGCCGGGCTGGATGCGCTCCCCACGGGCGGGGGGACGCCGCTGGACGTCGCGCTGCGCTCAGTAGCCGCGCTGCTGCGTCGCGAGGCGCGGACGTATCCCCAGGCCGAGCGTCTGCTGGTGATCGTCACGGATGGCCGCGCGCGTGGCGAGTTGGAAGCGGCAGCGCGTGACGCGGCGCTGGCAGCGACCACCACGCTGGTCGTGGACACCGAGGACGGCCCGATCCGCCTCGGCCGCGCGCGTGTGCTGAGCACGTGGCTGGGCGGCACCTACGAGGCGATCGCATGACCCCCAAGGAGATCGAATGACGCACCCCCGGCTGGCCCCCCTCGCCCTCGCCCTCGCGCTCGGCCTCGTCGCCGGGTGCTCGCCACGCCCCGTCGAGGAGATGCGCCTGCCAGAAGCGACGCCCAGCGTGACGGCGACCGTGACTCCCGCGGCGTTCCCGCGCACCGTGACGGACCGCACGCCGGCCGCCGTGACCATTGCGGAGCGGCCGGTGCGCATCGTCTCGCTGGCGCCGGGCATCACGGAGACGCTGTTCGCGATCGGTGCCGGGCCGCGCCTCGTGGCGACGGACACGTTCTCGGACTACCCGGAGCCCGCGAAGACCACCACGAAGGTGGACTATTCCCGGCCCAGCGCAGAGCAGGTGGTCGCGCTGCGCCCTGACCTCGTGCTGCTGTCATCGAGGCAGCGCGACATGGTGACGCGGTTCCGCGACCTGCAGCTCCCGGTCGTGTTCCTGGGCGATCCGGGGTCGCTGGAGGACGTGTTCGCGAACATGCGGCTCATCGGCCGCGTGGCGGGGGAGGACGAGGCGGCGGAGACGCTGGTGCGCGGACTGGAGCGGCGTGTCGAGGCGGTGCGCGCTGCGACCGCCGCCGCGCCGGCGGGGCCGCGCGTGTTCTATGAGCTCACCCCGTCGCTGTACAGCGCGAGCGAGCGGTCGTTCATTGGTTCCATGTTCACGCTGCTCGGCGCGACGAACATCGCATTGGGCCCGACGCCGTACCCTCAACTGACCGCGGAGCGCGTGATCGCCGCCGATCCGGAGGTGATCTTCCTCGGCTACGTCGGAACGACGAAGGTGGACGCGAGCAGCGTGGCGCGGCGGCCGGGCTGGTCCGCGGTGACCGCGGTGCGCAGCGGACGCGTGGTGCAGATCGACCCGGACATCACGAACCGTCCCGGCCCGCGTGTGGTCGATGCCCTGGAGGCGATCGCGCGCGCGCTGTACCCGTAGAATGAGGACGCCCTGATGCCTGCGCAGGACGGGCATCAGGGGGGAGTTCCGACGTCAGAGGAGCGGGCTAGCCCGTACCGAACGCTCCAGCGTCCCGCATGGCGTGCTGCCCCGTGTTCTACCGCAGGAGGTGCCCCGTGAGCCCTGACGAGGTCGCCGCGACCGTCCGTGATGCGTTCCAGCGTGGTGAGACGAGCCTGACTCCGTCTGCCATCGCCGGGCTATGCGCCGCCTACGGGATCCCCACTCCGGCGCAGCGCGTCGCCACGGATGCGAGGGCCTCCGCGGCCGCCGCAGGGGAGGTCGGGTTCCCCGTCGCGCTGAAGGTCCTGTCGGCGGACGCCTCCCACAAGACAGACGTCGGCGGCGTAGTGCTGGGCCTCCGTGATGGCGAGGCGGTCGCGGCGGCGTACAACGACCTGAGCGCGCGGATGGGCGCGCTGGGCATCGCGATGGATGGCGTCCTGGTGCAGCAAATGGCCGGACAGGGCCTGGAGCTGGTCGTTGGTGCGGCCACCGATCCGACCTTCGGCAAGGTCGTCATGTTCGGTGTGGGTGGCGTGTTGATCGAGACCACGCGTGACGTCACCTTCGGCCTCGCTCCGGTGAACCTGGCCCGCGCGCACGAGATGCTGGGCGAGATCCAGGCGACCGCGCTGCTGGACGGGGTGCGCGGGCAGCCGCCCGTGGATCGCGCCGCGCTCGCGGAGCTCATCGTCGCCGTGTCCCGTCTTGTGGCCGACACGCCGGAGCTGGCCGAGGTCGATCTGAACCCGGTCATCGCGAACGCCAGCGGCGTGTGCGCCGTGGACGTGCGCGTGAGCCTCGCTGCGCCCGCCCAGCCGCGCGAGCGACTGGATCGCGACGCGATCGTCGCGACGATGCGCCGAGTCATGCACCCGAAGTCCGTCGCGGTGATCGGCGCCTCGTCCGAGGTGGGCAAGATCGGCTACGCGGTCGTGCGGAACATGCTGGACGGCGGCTACGCCGGCGCGGTGTACCCGATCAACCCGCGCGCCACGGAGATCCAGGGGCTTCCCGCCTACAAATCGATCCTCGATGTCCCGGGTGACGTGGATGTCGCCGTCTTCGCGATTCCCGCGGCGTTCGTTGCAGGTGCGCTGGAGGAGGTTGGGCAGAAGGGCGTGGCTGCGGCGATCCTCATCCCCTCCGGCTTCGCCGAGATCGGCGAGGTGGAACTCCAGCGCGAGATCGTGGAGGTGGCGCGGCGGCATGGCGTGCGCCTGATGGGCCCGAACATCTACGGCTACTACTCCATGCCGGCCAGCCTCTGTGCGACGTTCTGCACGCCCTACACGCAGCAAGGCAAGGTGGCGCTCTCCTCGCAGAGCGGCGGCGTCGGCATGGCGGTGATCGGCTATTCGCGTGCGCATGAGATGGGCGTCTCCGCGATCGTGGGCCTCGGCAACAAGTCCGACCTGGACGAGGACGACCTGCTGGAGTACTACGCGCAGGACCCGGACACGCAGGTGGTCGCCTGTCATGTCGAGGACCTGAAGGACGGCCGCGCGTTCGTGGACGCGGCGAAGCGCGTCTCTCGCGACCGGCCGGTGGTCGTGCTGAAGGCCGGGCGCACGGCAAGCGGCGCGAAGGCGGCGGCCTCGCACACCG
>JAQCJS010000267.1 GCA_027592975.1 Chloroflexota bacterium | reverse complement strand
AGCCGTGGGCCGGCGAGCTGCGCACCCGCGAGTCCGGATCGCTGGTGGCGGACCGCCCTGGCCCCTCGACGCCGTACGCGATCGCCGCGCTCCAGGAGCGCTCCTCGCTCTTCGTCTCCGGCGGCGACCCCGTGTACGAGGGGATGATCGTCGGCGAGAACTCGCGGTCCGAGGACATGGTCGTGAACATCACGCGCGAGAAGAAGCTCACCAACATGCGCGCCGCCTCCGCTGACACCACCGTCCGCGTCACGCCGCCGCGGCGCCTGTCGCTGGAGGAGTCGCTGGAGTTCATCCGCGAGGATGAGTGCGTGGAGGTCACGCCGAAGAACGTCCGCATCCGCAAGCAGATCCTGGACAGCAACGAGCGCGACAAGGCGTCCCGCCGGCCGCGCGTCCACGCAGAGGTCTAACACCCGCATCATCACGGTCGTGCTGTGACTCGGGCGTGGTCTCGCACGGAGTTGCAGTTCCGTTACAAGTGTCGCACGCGCAGATGTGTGGGCGTTTTTCGCCCGGCCTTCCGCGGGGCGCGACGTTAGGATTGAAGGCGATGGCGATTCAGCGCTGCGAGTTCTGTACTGCGCGGCCTCACCAGGAAGTAGCAGTGTCCCGCTGGCGCGAGGACCCGGACGATCGCGAACGGCTGACGCTCTGGGTGTGCCCGAAGCACCTCGCGCGGATGCAGAAAGCCGGAACCCGTGGATGGGCGCACGACGGCGCCTTCTACAAGACGGGGTTCTGGTAGCGGTCGATCTGGCTCCTCGCCCTGATGGACACCCCTCAGGGCACGATGAGGAGATGACGACCTATGACCCTCCCCTCCGAGCCCGGCGCCGGCACCGAAGGCGCCCGTGAGCCTCGACGAAACGAAGTCCTGCAGCACGTCACCGCGCTCATCGGCGAGCACGGCATTGACGGCATGACCATGCGGCAGGTGGCCCACGCCACCGGCCTGAGCACCGGCACGATCAACTACCACTTCGGCAACAAGCGCGGGCTGGTGCTGGCGGCGCTCGCCTCCGCGGGCGAGGCCCCGGAGGGCACCGTCCCCGGCGGATCGCCGCTGGCGCGGCTGCGGCGCCTGCTCGCCTCCTTCGTGCTCGACTCGCAGGAGCGGCGCGCCTGGTGGCAGTTCTGGGTGGAGGTCGCGGCGCAGAGCGCCCGTGACGAAGAGCTCCGCCGGCACGAGCGCGCGCGCCAGACGGCCCAGCGCCGGCACGTGGAAGAACTGATCGAGGAAGGCATCCGCCGCGAGGAGATCCGGGCGGATGTGGACGCCGCGACCGCCGCGGAGCCGCTGCTGGCGCTGGCCACCGGCCTGGCGATCCTGCAACTCACGGCGCCGGACGAAGTCACTACGCGACGCGCCTCGGACACGCTGGAGGATGCCGTGCGGAAGATCGCGTCCGGCACCCTGCTGCCGGACGCGCCGGGCGAGGCGGAGGCGGAGGGCTAGCCGCTGTACGACCAGCCGGTGAAGGTGGAGGTGAGCGGCTCGCCGCTGTTCAGCACCTCCGCGTACAGCACCCGCCCTAGCACCAGGATGTGGTCGCCCGCCTCGATGAACTGCTCCGCCGCGCACTCCGCGTAGGCGAGCGCGTCGTCGAGGATCGGGCAGCCCGGTGCGCGCTCCGAGAGCTGGTGCGCAACGCCGGCGAGCTTGTCCACCTGCTGCGTCGCGGCATCGTCGCTGCGCCCCTTCACCTTCGAGGCGTCCGCGGGCTGCACGAAGCCGCGAGCCAGCGCCATGCCGTTGCCCGCCTGGTTCAGCAGGTTCACCGTGAACGCGCCGTTGTCGCGGATGCGCGCCAGGGAGGACGAGTCCCGCTCGAAGCCCACGGCCAGCAGGCGCGGGCTGAACGAGATCTGCATCACCCAGTCGGCGATCATCGCGTTCGCGCGACCATCCCGCGTGGTGCCGATCACGTAGATGCCGTACGGAAACTCGTGCAGCGCCTCGCGAATGTCGTCGTCCTCGGTGCGTTCGATCCTGCCGAAGGTCACGGGCGTCTCCTGCCAATGCTGCTGCGTCCTCCCACCATACGATCCGGCGCGGCTACGATGCCTCCACCTCGATCCTGCGGGAGCGAACCGAGAGGAGCCGCGCGTGCGGCTGAGCGTGCTGGACCAGTCACCGATCCGCGAAGGCGGTACCGCCGCGCAGGCGCTCGCCGAGAGCGCGGAGCTGGCGCGCACAGCGGAGGCGTTAGGTTACCACCGCTTCTGGCTGGCGGAACACCACAGCAACGCCGGCCTCGCCTGCGTCGCGCCGGAGATCGTGATCGCGCACGTGGGCGCGCAGACGTCGCGGATCCGCATCGGATCCGGCGGGGTCATGCTCACGCACTACGCCAGCCTGAAGGTCGCGGAGCAGTTCCGCACGCTGGAGACGCTCTTCCCCGGCCGCGTCGATCTGGGCATCGGTCGTGCACCCGGCAGCGACATGCACACGGCGCGCGCGCTCTCGCACGGCCCCGGCGCGCTCCCGCTGGAGGCGTACCCGCAGCAGGTCGCCGACCTCGTCCACTACCTCGATGACTCGCTGCCCGCGGAGCATCCGTTCCACGGCATCCACGCCAGCCCCACCGGGAGCGGGATGCCCGAGGTGTGGTGCCTGGGTTCGTCCACGGACAGCGCCTACGTCGCCGGCACGCTGGGGCTGCCGTTCTCCTTCGCGCAGTTCATCGCGCCGGAGACGGGACAGCGCGCGGTGCAGGTGTACCGCGATCACTTCACGCCGTCGCGCTGGTGCGAGACGCCTCGCATCTCCGTCGGGGTGTCCACCGTCTGCGCACCGACCGAGGACGAGGCGATCGAGCTGTCGATGAGCCGCTACTGCTGGCGGTTCCGCCACGGCCAGGTGCCCACCGTGGAGACCGCGCTCGCCTTCGGCTACTCGCAGCCGGAGCTGGACTACATCCGCTACCACCGCGCGCAGTCGGCCGTGGGCGACCCGCAGCAGGTGCGCGCGCGGCTCACCGCCATCGCCGAGGAACTGACGGCGGACGAGGTGATCGTGCTGACGATCACGCACGATTTCGACAAGCGGCTGCGCTCGTACCGGCTGGTAGCGGAGGCCTTCGGGCTCGCGG
>JAQCJS010000266.1 GCA_027592975.1 Chloroflexota bacterium | reverse complement strand
CCTCCACCAGCGCGCGGTCCAGCGGGCGCGGAACATCCGGGGACAGGTCGACCTCCAGCCGCCGCGCGATCAGCTCGGCGAGCTCCTGCTCGGGCATCTGCCGCAGGTACACGCCGTTCATCCAGTCGAGCTTCTCGATGTCGAACGTCGCGGGCGACAGGCTGATGTCCGCGATATCGAAGACCTCGATCAGCCGCTCGCGGCTCATCACCGTGTCGTCGCCGTGGCCCCAGCCAGTGATGCAGAGGAAGTTGAGCAGTGCGTCCGGCAGGTAGCCGTCCTCCGCGTACTCCAGGACGGACTTCGCGCCGTGGCGCTTGGAGAGCTTGCCGCCGCCGGGCGCGAGGATGATCGGGTTGTGCACGTACGCCGGGCGCGGGTAGCCCAGCGCGTCGAACAGCAGCGCGTGCCGGGGCGCGCTCGGCAGCCACTCGTCGCCGCGAGTGACGTGCGTGATCTCCATCGCGGT
Source organism: Chloroflexota bacterium (assembly GCA_027592975.1). The sequence continues at coordinate 2,636 of JAQCJS010000266.1, read as the reverse complement.
GTCGTCCACCACGTGCGCCAGGTGGTACGTGGGGAACTTGTCGGACTTCAGGATGACGAAGTCGTCCAGCGTGCGGTTCTCCACCGTCACCGGCCCGCGCAGCAGATCCTCCACCGTGGTGGAGCCTTCGCGGGGGATCGCGAAGCGGACGACAAAGTGCTCGTCCAGGCCGCGCGCCTCCGCGATCTTGCGCGGGATCTCACGACACTTGCCCTCGTAGCCGGGCGGGCGCTTCTCCTCCTGCTGCCGCTTGCGCATCGCATCAAGCTCGTCGGGCGTGCAGAAGCAGCGGTAGGCGTGGCCCTGCGCGAGCAGGCGGTCCACGGCGGCGTGGTAGAGCGGGAGGCGCTCGGACTGCTTGTACGGCGCGTGCGGGCCGCCGATGTCCGGGCCCTCGTCCCACGTGAGGCCGAGCCACTCCAGCGAGCCGAGGATGCGGTCCAGCGAGCCGGGCACCTCGCGCGTCTGGTCGGTGTCCTCCAGGCGGACGATGAACTGGCCGCCGGTGTGACGCGCGTAGAGCCACGTCCAGATCGCCGTGCGGATATTGCCGATGTGCGGGTCGCCGGTGGGGCTGGGCGCGTAGCGGACGCGGGCGGGGCCGCTGAACGTGGATGGGGGGATGGTCATTCGAGCGCTCCGATCTCGGACGGGCTGACGTGGTGCCGGAGGCGCAGGGCGTGGATGGCCCGCCGCAGGTCGTCCGGTACCGGTGCGACGAACTCGCGCCACTCGCCGTTGCTGGCGAGCGTGACGCCGAGGCGCCATGCGTGCAACGCCTGGCGAGCGATGTCGGGCGACTCGCGCCCGTACAGCCGATCCGCGAGCACCGGGTGGCCGATCGCAGCCATGTGCACGCGGATCTGGTGGGTGCGGCCGGTGTAGATGCGCACCGCCGTCAGCGCCGCCTCATCGCCGTACTGCTCCAGCACGCGGTACTCGGAGCGCGCGGACTGGCCGTGCTCCACGATCGCGCGGCGGCGAGGATCGGCGGGGTCGGCCCCGAGCGGCGCGTCGATGATCCCCTCGCGCGGGTCGGGACGCCCTTCCACGATCGCCAGGTACTGCTTCGTCGTCTCGCGCTGGCGCCACTGCTCCTTGAGCGCGAACTGCGACGCCTCCGACTTCGCGAAGACGATCACACCGGACGTGTCGCGATCCAGCCGGTGCACCACGCCGCCGCGGTCGGTCTCGTTGATGTCCCGGACCTCCGGGTAGCGCGCGCGGACAGCGTTGATCAGCGTCACCTCGCCCACGCCGGGCCGAGGATGCACGATCACGCCGGGCTGCTTGTCCAGCACCAGCGTCTCTTCGTCCTCGTACAGGATGTGCAGCGGGATCTCCTCGGCCGCGAGGTCCAGGTCGCGGAGCAGCGGCTGATCCACGCTGATGCGCGTGCCGGGGCCAACGGGCGTGCTGGCGCGCTCGGCGACCACGCCCTCCACCGTGACGTGACCCTCCTCGATCAGCCGGCGTACCTGGGAGCGCGAGAGCGCGGGCATGGCCGCGGTCACGACGCGGTCGAGGCGATCCTCGCGCTCGGCGACGATCGCGACCTCCGGGGTCACGAGCGTGCCTCGGGCGGGTCACGCTCGGGATCGGCGGGGGTGGCGGGAGCGTCCGGGCTGAACCAGGTGAGCGCGAGGATGCCGATCACGCCGCAGACGATCGCGGAGTCGGCGATGTTGAACGCGGGGTAGTGCGTCGGGTCGATGAAGTCGGTGACGGTACCGAAGCGGAAGCGGTCGATCAGGTTCCCCACCGCTCCGCCGAGGATCGCGCTGAGCGCGAGGGTGTACCAGCGAGTCATCCATGGCTGGGTGAGCAGGACAAAGGTGAGCCCGGCGATGAGCACCAGGCCGACCACCATCAGCGCGCTGCTCATGCCTTGGAAGATGCCGAACGCCGCGCCAGTGTTCTCCAGGTGCGTGAAGCGGATCAGCTCCCACCCCGGCGGCCATGTCTCGCCGTACTCCAGGCGCGAGCGGACGAGCGCCTTCGACCACTGGTCAGCCCCCAGCACCACCGCTGCCACGGAGATGACCGTGACGAGCCGCCGCAACGTGCGTCGCGTGAGTGACTCCGGTGCGGTGCCGGCCGGTGATTGAGGCGAGGGGGGGGAGGTCATCGTCCTACCATCGTAAGCACCTCCGGCGGCACGATCCGCACCGCCGTGCCGCTGGCCCCCGCGCCCCGGGCGGCCAGCCCCGCGGTGCTACACTCGGAATCTCGATCCGCAGCAGGCGAGGAGGCGTCGCATGGCACTGTTCAGTGGTTCGCAGACGCGCGAGATGCGAGACGACGGGCGTCCTCGCCTGCCCCCGGGGCAGCGCCTGACGGACGGCTGGCCGGTGCTTCACTACGGCTCGATCCCACGGATCGACCTAGCGACGTGGGAGTTGAAGGTCTTCGGCCTCGTGGAGCAGGAACTGACCCTCTCGTGGGAGCAGTTCATGGCCCTCCCGCAGGAGAGTAGCCGCTCCGACATGCACTGCGTGACCACCTGGAGCCGCTACGACAACGACTGGGTGGGCATCCCCTTCGTGGATCTGCAGGCGATGGTGCAGGTGAAGCCGGAGGCGAAGCACGTCATCTTCCACTCGTACGGCGGGTACACGACGAACGTCCCGCTGGCC
>JAQCJS010000265.1 GCA_027592975.1 Chloroflexota bacterium | reverse complement strand
GGCCGCGCTCGGTGAGGAGCTCGCCGCGGTCCACCGTGCCCGGCGTCACCACCCGCGTCACCCGCCGCTGTACGAGGCCCGGGTCGCCTCCCCTCGAAGGCGGCAGACTCACCTGCTCGCCGATCGCCACGCGGTAGCCGGCGGCGACGAGCTGGTCCAGGTAGCGGTCAAGCTGGTGATAGGGGATCCCGGCCAGCGGGATGCGGCCCTCGTCCTTGCCCATCGGCCGCGAGGTCAGCGCAATCCCGAGGACGCGCGCAGCGACCTCGGCGTCCTCGTCGAACGTCTCGTAGAAGTCGCCCATCCGGAACAGCAGGAGTGCGTCCGGGTGCTGCGCCTTCAGGTCCAGGAACTGCTGACGTGCCGGGGTGACCAGGGCTGTTCGGCCCTCTCGCGGGGAGGCGCATGTCGCTGTGTCGGCACACGCAGTCTAGGCGGGCCTGCGTCCCCCCTCAAGGCGCGCCCGGCGTCGCGGCCAGTGGACGTGGGCAGCGCAGGCGACACCGGTCAGTCCAGCCAGCGGCCCTCGCGCATGATCGTACGGCCCTGGCGGTTCTCTTCGACCCCACGCCACGCCTGGATGCGCTCGGGGCGGAGCAGCAGGTAGACGAAGTCGCCGCCCGCCTGCCGCGGATCCCAGTCGGTCTGTACGGCATACGCCGCAGCCACCTCGTCAGGCACTTCGGCGAGGGAGACCGCCTCGACGAGGCGCGCGTCGACCATGACCACGTCGCGTGTGCCGCCCAGGGCGAGACGCGCGCGCCCCATCGCCGCCAGGTTCCGGGCGGTCTGCGTGGTGGACGCGGTGACGAGCGTCATCAGCGTGCCGTCCCACGCGGACGAGAGCGGCACCATGTGCGCGGCCCCCTCCGGTGACGCGGTCGCGACCCAGGCGTCAGCGTGGCCGGCCGCCAGCATCGCGCGCGCATCGGCCTGGCGTTCGGCGCGAGACCGCACTCGTGGTGCTGGTCGTGGTGTGGTCATCGCGGGTCGTCGGTCCCGCTACCAGAGTGTCAGCCGACCGCCAAGGTCGACCGGGAGCACCTCGACCCGCGGGAGCACGCGCGCCAGCGCCTCGTGCACAGGCGTCAGGTCGGCGACGTCCGGATTGCCCTCGACGCCCGCGAAGTTGTCGTGGTGGCTCAGCACCACCCGAGACGGGCGGAGCAGCTCGCACTCGCGCACGACGAAGTCCTCGACCGCGCCCTGGATCGGCTCGCCGTCGACGTTGCCACGGCCCGACGCCGCGAGCAGCGCGACGTCCGGGTGGAGGAGGGCGTAGAGGCCGGTGAAGTAGCCCATGCTGTCCTGGAACAGGATGGAGCCGTACGGCGTCTCGATCAGGTAGTCGAGCGGGCCGCCGGTGCTATTGCTGTGCGCCATCTCGGCGAAGTAGGTGCGTCCGCGCGCCGCTCGCCGCTCGGTGAGCCGCGCCTGGCGGTCGTTCTCGACGACGCCATAGTCGCCGAGTACGGGCGTGCCCGCGCGCGCGGACTGCGACCAGATGTGCGAGTGGAGACTCGGGTAGACGCGGACGGTCACAGCGTCGTTTAGCCGGTAGTGCTCACCGCCCTGCGCCTGCCCCAGCTGTGCCTCCGGCACGCCGTGTTCACGCAGCACCCGTGCCGACTCATGCGATCCGATCACGGTGGCGCCGGTGTTCAGTGCGACCACGTCCGCCTGCGCCAGGTGGTCCCAGTGGCTGTGGCCGATCAGCGCGAAGTCCGCGCGGTCGACGTCGGCCGCGGTCATCCCTGTCGCCGGCGCGCCGTCCGGTCGGTCCATGTAGGTGTCCAGGAAGACGACGAGACCGTCGACCTCGATCCGGAAGGTCGCGCAGCCCAGCCAGTCGACGGTGACACCCATCAGCGGCGCCCGGGGCCGGGCAGGCTCTCCTCAACAGGCGCAGGCTCGTGCCGCAGCGGTCGCTCGCTGTCCAGGAGCGAGATCGCGGCGGCGCCGAGGGCGGCCGACAGGCCGAGCGGCTTGAAGACGGCGCAGTCGAGCGCTCCGGCCGCGCAGCCCGCGAAGGCGATCAGCGCGACGCCAGCGAGCGCGATCCAGAGCCGGCGGGGGGTGAGGGCGCGTGAGATGCCTGACATGTGTGGCTCCTTCGCCCCAATCGTACCTGCCTAGGCGAGCGGCACGAGCCCCGGCCGCGCCGCCTTCGCCTGCTTCGCGACCGCGTCCGGCGCAACCTCGAGGCACGCGCCGCAGCGGATGCACGCCTCATCGACCACGCGGCGCCGCCCCTGCTCACCCTGGATGGCGGCGGTCGGGCAAATGTCGACAGCGGCGCGGAGCTGCTGCTCCAGCCGCTGGTCGCGGATCACCACCTCGTACATGCCCGCCAGCGTCAGCGTTGGGTCAATGCCCTGCAGCGCCGCGTCGTACTCCGCGTGGAAGTGCTGGAGCAGGTTGCGGGTGATCTTCGGGCTGAACTGGCCGTGCACGCAGTTCGAGAACTGCAGCGTGCGGTCGATCAACTTGAGGTTCGGCTCATCCTCGCGCCGTCCTTCACCGTCGATGATGCGGCGAAGGATCTCGGTCTGGCGCTGGTTGCCTCCGTGGCAGGTAGTGCAGCGGCCGCAGGACTCTTCCTCGACGAAGGTCGAGAACATCTCCGCGAGCACGAGCGGGCTCGTCTGGTCGTTGCCGAAGACGAAGCCGCCGCCGCCCATGATCGAGTCCCACGGCTGGAACGACGATCCTTCGAGGATCAACGTCGGCAGCGACTGCGGCGGCAGCAGCCCGCCAAGCGGACCGCCCGCCTGGATCACCTTCAACTGGCCGCCCTGGATACCGCCACAGACCTTGAGACAGTCTTCGAGGCGGATCGCAAACGGCGTCTCCATGAATCCGACGCGGGGGATGTCGCCTGAGAACGACCACATCTTCGTGCCGCTCTGCGTGGCCGTGCCCTGCTCGCGGTACCACTCGGAGTTGTGACGGATGATGAGCGGGACGTTCGCGTAGGTCTCCACGTTGTTCACGTTCGAGGGCTTGTCGAATACGCCGCGCTGCGCCGGGAACGGTGGCTTCACGCGGGGCATGCCGCGCGAGTCCTGGATCGAGGAGATCAGTCCCGTCTCCTCGCCGCAGACATAGGCGCCTGCGCCGCGCAC
>JAQCJS010000264.1 GCA_027592975.1 Chloroflexota bacterium | reverse complement strand
CGGCGTTCCGCGCCACCGCGATCGACCCGATCGTCGCACTCCGCAACGAGTAGCACCGCGGGCCGAGCCGCCCATGCCGCGGGCTACGAGGCTCGGCGCGCATCCACCTCGACACGCGCGGGGGCCGGGCGGCGTGGCTGCTCCACGCCTATCATCAGCGCGGCGAAGCGGGGGAACAGCCGGTCCACCGCCACCACGAAGGCGATCGAGGCCGCGCCTCCCACCAGGAAGAGCGATCCCACCAGCTGCAGGTAGTCGCGTGCGAGCGGCGTGTCCGAGATCAGCGTGTCCGACAGCTCGCCCACGAAGTACGGCTGGTGCACCAGGTAGATCGCGAAGGCGTATGGGGCCAGCGCGCGGAACGGCGCCAGCACAGTTCGCCCGGTGTCCGACCGCGTGAGGGCGCGGATGCCCGCGGGGTAGACGATGAACCCGCACGTCGCGAACGCGAACACGGTCACGCCGAAGTAGGAGTTCGGGTAGCCCTCGCCGAACTGGCCGATGTACAGGTAGAGGATGGTGACGAAGGCCATCCCCACTCCCGCAGCCGCGATCGCCGGCCGGCTGAACCGCACGTCACCGCGCGTCCGTCCCACGTACAGGCCGAAGGTGAACGCGAAGAGCCAGACCAGCGGGTTCCGGTACGCGATCGACCACCAGAATCCGTCCAGCGGATGCGTCCGGTAATAGATGATCATCGCCACGTTCACGACCAGCGCCGCGACCACGATCCACCTGAGGTGACGGTCGCTGACGAAGCGGACCGGGTAGAGCGCGGCCGTCAGCATGAGCAGCACGATCACGTAGTAGAACTGCCCCGCGATATCGAAGAGCGCGAACGCGCGGATCAGCGCCGGGTTCAGTCCGCCCACATGCCACGCCTTGAACGCCAGCGCGCAGAGCATCCAGAACGCCAGCGGTACGGCGAGCCGGCGCAGTCGGGCCTCGAAGAACGTACCGAAGCCGGACGACCGATCGCGCGCGCTCAGGAAGCCCGACATGAACAGGAACAGCGGCACGGCGGAGTTCGCGATCAGGTGCGTGAGATGCAGGAACAGCAGCTCGCTCTGGGGCGTCCCGGACCACGGGCCGAAGTAGGCGTGCAGGTACATCACGAACAGGATCGCGATGCCCCGGAGCGCATCGAACTCCTCGATGCGCCCGTGGGGACGCGGCGCGTCGGGCGGCACAGCAGGGGACGGGATGGGACTGGGCACCAGGTGAAGAGCCTCTTCCAGCGCTACCGCGTCGTCGCGGGACTCGCCGCGATCGCCGACATCGATGCGTCGCGGTGCCCTGTACCGCGACGTGTGATCGTAGAGAGCGCTGCCGGAACGAGCATCCCGTCCGTGCGGTCGGCAGCAGGGCCTGCTCGAAACGCAGCACGGGGCTCGCAACGCCGGCGTTGGTCAGCGTGACAACGCCTGCGCCGGTGACCAGGAACACCGCCGCGGCGATCGGCGCACCGAAGCTCAGCATCCGCTCGAACACCGCGGACTCGGCGACGGCGAGCGCGCTGATGGTGGCGAGGAAGGCCGCGGCCCCACACGATGATGAACTTGCGCTGGGGCAGCGCCTTGCGGAGCCCCCCGCCACGACGCCCGCGAGCAGCGCGCCCGATGGTCACGGACGCCGTGTTGAAGAAGGCGTCATCAGGAGAGTGAAAGCGGCAGCGAGAGCAGCGATGCGACGATGGCGGTGATCGCGCCTGCGAGTATTCCGATGAGCATCCGGCCTCCGCTGAGATCGACGTGCGAGTTCGCTCGAACCTCGCAGCGTGGCGGCGCGGAGGTGTTAGCGATCTATTTCCAGAATGAGCGGGGCGTGGTCGGACGGCTTCGGTCCCTTGCGGAAGTCCCGATCGATGCCGCACGACCGCAACGCGGCCGCCAGGTCCGGCGACACCAGCGCAAGGTCGATGCGGAGTCCGAGGCCACGGTGGAAGTCGCCGCCGCGATAGTCCCACCACGTGTATTGCACCGCCTCCGGCTGCAGGTGCCGGAACGCATCCACCAGGCCTTGGTCAAGGATCGCGCGCAGGCGTCCTCGTTCGTCCGGGGTGACGTGGGTCGCGCCCGCGAACGCGGCCGGGCTGTACACGTCCACGTCCTCCGGCGCGATGTTGAAGTCGCCGGCGACGACCAGCGGTTGCCCCGCGAGCGCTCCCACCCGCTCGCTCATCGCCTCCAGGAAGGTGAGCTTGGTGGGGAACATGGGGTCGTCCAGCGTGCGGCCGTTGATCACGTAGACGCTGACCACGCGGACGCCGCCGATCGTCGCCTCGATCCAGCGCGCCTCGTTCGCCAGGGGGGCGCCGGGCAGTCCGCAGACGACGTCCGCGATCGGTACGCCCATCGGCGCGAGGATCGCGACGCCCGCCCACTGGCCGCCGCTGTGGTCCACGGCGGCATAGCCCGCCTCCATGAAGGCACCGCGCGGGAACCCCTCCGGCGAGGTCTTGGTTTCCTGCAGGCAGAGGACGTCCGGCCGATGGGTGTGCAGGAACTCCAGCACGCGCGGGATCCGCGCCTTCACGGAGTTCACGTTCCAGGTGACGATCTTCATGACGCGGACGTGGCGACCGCGAGGGGAGCGGGCGCGGGCAACTCGATCTCCCCCGCCGCGACGGAACCACCGACGAGCGGCGGGAACGTGCGGTGATCGAGGAGGATCGCGAGCGACAGCCGCCCCTCGCCTCCGGTGACCACGTCCAGCCGCGGACGGACGGTGAACGTCCCGTCACCGTTGTTCAGGATCGTCCCGGACGAGATGCCGCCCCGGAGCGGGCGGTCGCCCAGGAGCAGGCCCCACTCGCCGCCCGTGATCGGCGTGGTTCCGCCCGCCTCCAGCGGAAGTGCCTCGTGAGTCACGGCGAACCACCAGCGGCCCTCGCCGGTGGTGCCGTCCACGTCGCCATCGAAGCGGCCCACGAAGATCGCGGCACCGCACCAGATCTGCGGGCACACCTCGAAGCCGGCGACGGTGCCGGCGACGGAGGTGGACTCCGCCGCGCGGAGGCTGCCGGGCGCGAGGAGCAGCGCGGCGAGGATCGCCGGGAGGACGGCGAGCACCGCGCGCCGGGAGAGCGCGCGGGCGGCGCGAGGGAGGACGGCGTACCGGCTCATGCGCTT
>JAQCJS010000263.1 GCA_027592975.1 Chloroflexota bacterium | reverse complement strand
GGAAGATGACCTGCCCGGTGATCGTCGGCATGGCGGGCGCGGAAGGGGCGCGCCTGCGTACGGCCTACCAGGATCGCTCCGGACCGGCGGACGTGCCCGCGCTCCGCGCGCTGGTGGAGGCCGCGGACGCGCGCGCCGTCACCGAGGCGATGGCGATGGCGGAGGAGCGCGCGGCGCTCGAATCGCTGCGATCCGCCGGGGTGGATGAAACTGCGATGCGGCTGTGCGCTTCGTTCGCGAGGATCCTCGTCGGACGGGAGTCGTAGGCCGCCGGGCGCGTTGCCGCCAAGATGCGGCGACCCCTATGATCCGCCCATCCCACGCTGCCTCCCCGGCGACCGCGACTCTCTTCATCCGGGAACACCCCACCCGGAGGGCATTCCGGGCGACCTCGCCGGAGGTACTGATGCACAAGCAGACGATCCGCGACATCGATCTCACCGGGAAACGGGTCTTCCTCCGCGTGGACTACAACGTGCAGTTCGACGACGGCCAGATTTTGGACGACATGCGTCTGCGCGAGTCCGTGCCCACGATCCGCGCGCTGCAGGAGGCCGGCGCGAGGATCATCGCCTGCTCACATCGCGGCCGTCCCGCCGGCAAGGTGGTGGAGGAGCTCCGGAACGCCCCCGTGGCCGACCACCTGGGCAAGCTGCTGGGGCAGGAAGTGAAGGCCATCCGCTCGTGCGTGGGCCCGGAGGCGGAGGCCGCCGTTGCCGCGATGCAGCCGGGCGACGTGATCCTGCTGGAGAACGTGCGATTCCACCCGGAGGAAGAGGGCAACAACCCGGAGTTCGCGCGCCAGCTCGCCTCGCTTGCGGACGTGTTCGTGTGTGACGCTTTCGGTACCGCCCATCGTGCGCACGCCTCCGTGGTGGGCGTGGCGCAACACCTGCCCGCCGTTGCCGGCCTGCTCATGGAGCGCGAGCTGGAGTACCTGGGCAAGGTCGCGGAGCACCCGAAGCGCCCGTTCGCGATCATCCTGGGCGGTGCGAAGATCGCCGACAAGATCGCAATCCTCGAGAACCTTGCGCAGCACGCCGACCTGATCTGCGTCGGCGGCGGCATCGCCAACACCTTCCTGAAGGCGCAGGGCATCGACATCGGCGCGTCGCTGGTGGAGAACGACCGCATGGATGACGCATTCGAGGTGATGCGCATCGCCGCCCAGCGCGACGACCTGCGGCTGATCATCCCGACGGACGTCGTCATCGCCGATCCGGGCGGGGAGCGTGTGAACACCGTCTCCGTGAACCGCGTACCCCCGGGGTTCCGCATCCTGGACATCGGCCGCCAGACGATCGAGGACATGCGCGAGGCGCTGCAGGATATGAACACGGTCGTGTGGAACGGCCCGCTCGGCTTCTTCGAGCGTGAGCCGTTCGACCGCGGCACGATCGAGATCGCGCGTATCCTCGCGTTCCTGCCGCATGCGGTCACCGTGGTGGGCGGCGGCGAGACCGCTGCCGCCGTCCAGCGCGCCGGCGTGGCTGACCGCATCTCGCACGTCTCTACCGGCGGTGGCGCCTCGCTCGAGATGCTGCAGGGCATCGAGTTGCCCGGCGTCGCCGTCCTGCTCGACAAGTAGCGCCGCCCCTCGGCAGCGCGCAGCGGAGGAACCCGTGGACCTCGACCTGATCCGACGCCTTTCGCAGCCCGCCGATACGAAGGTCATCCTCTGCGTGCTCGACGGCCTTGGTGGCCTGCCCGGCCCGCGTGGCCGCAGCGAGCTGGAGGAGGCGGATACGAAGAACCTCGACCGCCTCGCCGAGCAGGGGAGCGTGGGGCGCACGCTGCCGGTGGGGTACGGCGTGACGCCGGGCTCCGGCCCCGGGCACATCGCGCTGTTCTCGTACGACCCGCTGGTCTACGAGATCGGCCGCGGCGCGCTGGAGGGCACGGGGATCGGCTTCGAGCTCGGCCCGAACGACATCGCCGCGCGCGGCAACCTCTGCAACCTGGACGCCGCCGGGCTGATCACCGATCGCCGCGCCGGTCGCATGCCGACCGAGCAGACGGCCGAGGTCTGCGCGATGCTTCGGGAGATCAAGCTCCCGGGTGTCCAGGTGTTCGTGGAGCCGGTGCAGGACCAGCGCTTCGTGCTCGTCCTGCGCGGCGAGGGCCTGAGCGACCGGCTGGTCGAGACCGACCCGCAGCGCGAGGGCGTTCCGCCGATCACGGCGACGGCCACCGCGCCCGGGGGCGAGCGCACGGCGCAGCTGGCCCAGCAGTGGATCGCCGCCGCCGAGCAGATGCTGAAGGGCCGCGAGCGCGGCAACGGCGTGCTGCTGCGCGGCTGGTCGGCCCGGCCGGACATGCCGCCGTTCCCGGAGATCTGGAAGCTCCGCGCCGCCGCCGTCACCGTCTACCCGATGTACCGCGGCGTGGCGAAGCTCTGCGGAATGGACTCGATCGAGGGCGCGCACGACTTCGCCGAGCAAGTCGAGCTGGTGAAGAAGCACTGGGACGACTACGACTTCTTCTTCGTGCACTACAAGTACACCGACAGCGCGGGCGAGGACGGCGACTTCCGGCGCAAGCAGGAGGCGATCACCGCCTTCGACGAGGCGCTGCCGGGCCTGCTGAACCTGAAGCCGAACGTCCTCGTCGTCACCGGCGACCACTCCACGCCCGCGAGCATGGCGGCGCACTCATGGCACCCGGTGCCGCTGCTGGTGTGGGGCGACCATGTGCGCAAGGACCATGTCACGCGCTTCGCGGAGTCGCAGGCCCAGCTCGGTGAGATCGGCACGATCCTGGCGAAGGACGTGCTGCCGATCGCCTTCGCGCACGCCGGGCGCCTCGCGAAGTACGGGGCCTGATCATGCCCCGCACGCCGGTCATCGGCGGCAACTGGAAGATGAACACCACCCGCGCCGAGGCGCAGGCGCTGCTCCGTGACCTGCGCTCGCGCCTCGAGGCGCTCGCGGGTGCCAAGGTGGTCGTGTGCCCGCCGGCGGCGTGGCTCGGTGACGCGGCCGATCTCCTCGCGGGGTCCTCGCTGCGCGTGGGTGCGCAGAACGTGCACTGGGAGCCGAAGGGCGCGTTCACCGGCGAGGTCAGCGCGCCCATGCTCGCCGGCGTCGCCACGCACGTGATCATCGGACACTCCGAGCGGCGCCACGTCTTCGGCGAGACGGAC
>JAQCJS010000262.1 GCA_027592975.1 Chloroflexota bacterium | reverse complement strand
CCCTGTCCGAGATCTCGCCGTGGCTGACCAAGGCGACGATCTCCGTGGAGGACCCGGACTTCGAGGAGAACGTGGGCATCAACTACCGCGGCCTGGCGCGCGCGGCGATGGAGAACTTCACGCCCTTCGGCGGCGGCTTCCTGGAGGGCTCCGGCGGCTCCTCGATCACCCAGCAGCTGGCGAAGAACGTTTACATACCGCGCGAGGAGCGCCTGGAGCGCTCCGTCACGCGCAAAATCGAAGAGACCGCGATCGCGATCGAGCTGACCAACAAGTACTCGAAGGAGCAGATCTTCGAGTGGTACCTGAACTCGATCTCGTACGGCGGGCTGTACGTTGGCATCGAGGCGGCATCCGAGGGCTACTTCGGCAAGCCGGCGAAGGATCTGACGCTCCCGGAGGCCGCGCTGCTGGCGGGCATCCCGCAGTCCCCCGCCGCGTACGACCCGTTCTCCCCCGAGAACATCGACTCTAAGGGGCAGCTCTTCGCGGAGGGCTACGCGAAGTGGCGCCAGGGCGAGGTGCTGAAGCTGATGGTGCGCCGCGAGGTGATCACGCAGGCGGAGTCAGACGCCGCGTTCGCCTCGCCAGTCCAGTTCAACGCGCGCCGCTTCGAGATCGAGGCTCCGCACTTCGTCCTCGGACGGATCGCGGAGGAGCTGCGCCGCCGCTTCGGTGAGCGCGCGCTGCGCGACCAGGGGCTGGAGGTCACCACGACCCTGGATCTGAACCTCCAGCACAAGGCGGAGACGATCGTGGCGAAGACGCTCACGGACTTCGGCGACGCGGCCGGCGCGCACAACGGCGCCTTCGTGGCGCTGGATCCGAAGACCGGCCAGATCCTCACGTACCTCGGCAGCCGCGACTACTTCGACGACGAGATCGAGGGCCGCAACGACAACGTCATGGCGCGCAACTCGCCGGGCTCCACGCTGAAGCCCTTCGCGTACATGGGCGCGTTCATGAACGGCTGGGGCACGGCGACCACGATCCTGGACACGCCGGTGGCGATCGCCGATCCGTCCACGGGCGGCACGTTTTCGCCTCGCAACCCGACGGGGAACTACCTGGGGCCGATCGCGGCGGACAAGGCGCTGGGCAACTCGCTCAACGTCTCGGCGATCAAGACGATCATCGCGGCGGGCGTCCAGAACACCATCGGGCTGCTGCAGAAGGTGGGTTACACCACGTTCGACAACGAGGGCGGCTACGGCCCGGCCCTGATCACCGGCGGGTCCGAGGTCACCCTGATGGACCAGGCGATCGCCTACGCCGTGCTGGCGAACAACGGCGTGATGCGCGGCCAGGACGCTGTGGTGACCGAGCGCAAGGCCAACACCCGCACGCTGGAAGCGGTCGCCCTGCTGAAGGTCACCGACTCCGAGAAGAAGGTGCTGTACGAGTTCAAGCAGCCGGTGGAGCGCCGCGTGATCCCGGCGGAGTACGCCTGGCTGGTCACCTCGATCCTGTCGAACGGCGACAACTCCTGCATCACCTACGGCGTGTGCAACGCGCTGGGCTTGCCGAACGGCTACCCGTCCGCCGCCAAGACGGGAACCAGCGCCCCGTTCGATGACTTCCGGCTCATTGGCGAGACGTGGACCATAGGCTACACGCCGGACCTGGTGGGCGGGGTGTGGGCCGGCAACGCAGACAACGCGCCGATCCAGGGGATCGACTCCACCACCGTGTCGCTGCGCTCCTGGAAGCTGTGGATGGTGGAGGCGCTGGAGGAGCTCAAGCACTCGCCCACCGCCTTCAGCCGTCCGAACGGCATCGTGGAGCGCGAGGTGTGCTGGCCGTCCGGCCGCATCCCCACGGATGACTGCCCCCAGATGAACCGCTTCACCAGCCTGTACGTGGCGGAGCAGATCCCCTCCGACCCGAAGGAGCAGGGCAAGGTCGCGGACACGTGGTGGCAGAAGATCGCGATCGACACCCGCACGGGGATGCGCGCCACGCCGGAGACGTCACCGACCTTCGTGCTGCAGCAGGTTCGCCTGGTGCTCCCGGCCGAGGAGGCGAAGGGCTGGGGCGGCCTCCGCGAATGGGCGGCGAAGGCCGGCATCCTCCCGCTCCTCGCGCCTGACGATGGGCCGCAGGACGGCCCGCTCCCGGCGCTGATCACCAGTCCGCAGGCGGGCCAGGGTGTCGGGGGGAACGTCACGATCGTAGGCCGAGCGGACTCGCCCGATCTGGAGCGGTACACGCTGGAGTGGGGTCGAGGCGCGCAGCCGGCGTCCTGGGTTCGCATCACCACCTCCACCGCGCGTGTCATCGGCGGCCCGCTGGGGACGTGGGATGTCCGTGCTCTCCCCAACGGCACCTACACGCTCCGGGTCCGGCTAGAGGACAAGATCCTGGGCACGCGCATGTACGCGGTGCCGGTCAGCATCACCGGGGCGGCGGCGGGCGACGCTGCGCCCACGCTCATCGTGACCTCGCCCGCGGAGGGCGCGGTGCTGACCGGGGCGGTGACGATCAACGGCGTGGCGCTTTCCGGCAAGTTCACGGAGGTGCGCACGGAGATCGGCTCGGGTCTGAACCCGACGTCCTGGCTCCCCGTCGAACGCAAGACCGCCCCGGTGCTCAACTCCACCATCGCCTCGTGGAATACGACGGCAGTGGAGGACGGCGCGTACACCCTGCGCATCGTGCTCGCGGACGCGGCGTTCGGCGAGGCGGTCACGGAGATGACGGTGATCGTGCGCAACAAGGCGACGACGGCAACCCCCACCCCAACACCCCGTCCGTAGCGAGGCCGCACGCGCGGCCTCGCGGCTCCGGTTGCCCGCGGTGGGCGCGGTGGGCGCGGTGGGCGCGAGGAAATGTGCCGCCGACAGTTGATCACACGGCGCGAAGGACGAAGATCGATCCTCATGAGCGCAAGCGCCCCGACGAACCCGTCCACCCAGCCGGCACGTGGCAGCCGCATCGGCGACGTCCGTTTCCGCCGGGAACGGCCCGCCCGCCGCCCCTCGCTCCTCGGCAGGATCGCCTCGCGCCTGCGCGACGCGCTGCCTCGCTAGCCCTGCGCCCGTAGCCGATCCAGTACCGCCACCACTTCCGCGCGGGTGGAGGTGACGCGCACGAGTTCCGCGAACACCTGGAGCGATCCCGCGCGCGTCCGGATCTCCCGCAACTGCGCCCCCAGCGGATCCACGG
>JAQCJS010000261.1 GCA_027592975.1 Chloroflexota bacterium | reverse complement strand
CCGCCGATCCATGCGCGTGATCACGCGGATGTCCGGCGCGGTGCTCCCCAGGTAGTAGGCACCGCGATCCGCATCGATCTCCGGCAGCCGAAGGCGATCCGCGAGCGCGCGCGCGCGCGCCATGTGCGACCCGAGCGAGGGCATCCCGTCCTCGACTTCCCGCAGGCTACTCGCCAGGCCTACTCGGCAGCCTCGGCGGCGGCGGCGAGCCGCTCCACGAACCGGTCGCGCAACTCGCCCCGCCGGCCCGAGGGCCGCGTGACGGCGCCGATGACGCAGTTCGTGGACTCCATTATCACGTCAATCATACGCAGCCGGTTGGCGCGCAGCGTGCTGCCCGTCTCCGTGCCCTCGATCAGGATCTCGGCGTCCTCAGGCACGAACCCTTCGGACGCCCCGGAGATCGGAATCACCCGGTACGCCCCGAGGTGTCGCGAACGCGCGTACTCGTCCGCCAGGCTCGCGTACTCGCTGACCACACGGATCGGGCGGTCAGGATCGTCCTTGCGCCAGATCGCGATGGCCTCCTCGATCGTCTCGACCGGCAGATCCTCGGTGATCACGCCGCCCATGCGGTAGTTCGATCGCTTCAGGTCGCACAGCTCCACGACCGGTGCCGCCGGGAACGAGGCGGTGAACGCGCGCAGCCAGTCACGGCCCGTCATCGCCAGGTCGAAGTGGCCCAGCGCGACGGCACGCGGCATGTCCTGCGGACGCATCACCTTCACCGTCACCTCTGGATCGCCCGAGACGGGGTGGCGCACGGCCTTCCCCTCCTCGTAGCCCTCGAAGGCGATGCCGGCCTGCGCCAGCGCGGTGACTGTGTGGCGCTGCGCGTGCCCGTCCGGCACGGCGATGCGGAACGTGGTGCGCTCCTCCACGGCGCGCGGGATCGCGCGCTGCACGCCTGCCAGCGGCGCGGGCTCCACCACCCCGCCCCACTCGCTGCTGCCGGGCAGCGCGACCAGCGGACCGAGCGCCGCGGACAGATCGCGCGTGGCGAGCGCCTCGCGGTTGGCGATCAGCCACACGCCGCCGCGGTGCACCTCGTCCAGGACGATCAGGCCCTCCTTGCGCGCGGCGGAGGCGGAGCAGATTGCCAGCTCGGCGTCCTCCGGCGGCCACGCCTCCGCCTGCGCCCAGACCTCGAACAGCCGGTAGTCCGGCACGCGCAGCCGCGTCAGGTAGTGCTGCGCGATGTTCGGGTACTCGGTCGCCACCCGCATCACGCCGCCCGATGCCAACCCCACGAGCGTCGAGCCCGGCGCGCCAGCGGCGACCAGCGTCTCACCCTCGATGTCGAGTCGGCGCAGCGGGACGATCGAATCCTGCGGGAAGCGCACCAGCAGCTCGTCGATCCACATGCGGCTGGCGATGCCGAAGTCGTAGTGGCCGAGTGCCACCTGGATCGGGATGTCGTGGTCGGAGAAGACGCGCACCTGCACGCCCGGGATGCCCTCGACCTCGAAGCGGTACGAGCGCGACCCCTCGCCGTAGCCCTCGACCACGAAGTCGGCTGCGCGCAGCCGCTCCGCCACGGGCGTGCGCAGGTCGCCGCGCGGCAGCGCGACGCGGATCGCGCGTGCGTCGGCCGGACTCACGAGCGCACCGTGCCGAGGATGTCCGCGAGGCCCACGATGTCCGCCGCCCAGCCACAGCCCGGCGCGGCCGCGCCGCCGATCGTCTCCGCAAGCCCGTCGTACCGGCCGCCGCTTACGCACGCGCGCCCGGCGGTGCGGAAGGAGAACGTCAGGCCGCTGTAGTACTCGAACGAGCGGGCCGTGCCCGCGAGCACGCGGAACGGGACGCCCGCGCCCTCGAGCGCCCGCGCGGCCGCCTCAAGCTCGTCGAGCGCGCCCGCCACCTCCGGCATCACCGGCAGCATCGCCGCGCGCAGGTTCGCCACGTAGCCGACGGACGTGCCGTCCACCTCGGAGAGCAGGCGCAGCGCCGCGGCTCCCGCCGGGTGAGTGGCTACCAGGTCAGCGGTCACGCCCGCGTCGCCCTCCAGCATCCGGTCGTACGCCTCAAGCTGCTCGGTGGCGGAGAGTCCGGCGGCGACGAAGGCGGCGCGCACCAGCCCCGCGTGGGCAAGGTCGCACGTCACGTCCGCAAGGCCGAGCGCGGCGAGCGTGTTCCGGGCGAGCACCAGCAGTTCCGCGTCTGCGGCCGCAGCGCCCACGCCGAAGAGCTCCACACCGCACTGCCAGACCTCGCGGTCGCCCTCGGCGGCGAAGCGGTAGACGGGCTGCACGTAGGAGACGCGCGCTTCGGCGCCCCCGGTGCTGCCGCCCTGCTCGCCGTACCAGCGCGCGACGGCGACGGTGGCGTCAGGACGGAGCACCACGCGCTCGCCGCTCCAGCCGTCCCAGTCCAGGAACGAGTAGACGCGATCCAGCGCCTGCGGGGAGAGCGTCCCGGCGGCGGTGTAGAGGTGCAGCGGCTCGATGGTGGGGGTTCGGATCTCCTGGTAGCCGCCCACGGCGACCGCCTCCAGGAACGTCCGCTCGATCTGGCGGAAGCGAGCCATCTCGCCGGGGCCCAGGTCCCGCATTCCGTTGCTGCGCAATCCTCGATCGGACGGGCCTCGATCCGGCATGGCGTTCGCCTCCGCGGTGGTCGGTGTCTCGGTGGGCATTCTACGTTCCTCGATCTGCTGGCCCGCTCGGGCGGGGTCGTCAGGGCGCGGCATCGCACGGCTGCGCCGTCACGGGCGGGCCTGCGGTGAGTGCGGTTCGACGGTGGTGTGGCGTCGTTACCGAGACAGGCGCGCGCGCGACGGCATCCCATGGACATGGGCATGCCCGCCGTGATGGGCGTGCGCGGTGCGGATCGAGGTGATCGCGGCTCGGTTCATCGTGATCGGAGCCTACGGGCGGCACCCCGCACGATCAACACGAGCGGGTTAAGCGCCCGGTGCCGCCTCGCGCACAGCCATCGCGTCACCCGCGGCGAATGCGCGCTCCTCGCCGCCATCGAGACGCAGAACGAGTTCCCCGGCAGGCGTGACGTCCAGCGCCTCACCCTCCAGGTCCCCGGCCGGCGTGTGGAGCCGGATCCGTCGCCCCAGCGTGACCAGCCGCACGCGCCAGTCGGCGATCAGCCCCCCCGCGTCCACCTGCGCCTGCATCGCGCGCCGCTTGATCGAGGCCGACAGCGCCGCGACCAGCGCCTCGCGGCTC
>JAQCJS010000260.1 GCA_027592975.1 Chloroflexota bacterium | reverse complement strand
CAACGCCGCCGTCGTGACGCGACCGCGTGCCGCCTCCAGCCGGATCCGGCACGCCCAGCTGGTGGAGCTCAACCACGACACCGCGCTGCTGGTGGCGGTGATGGACGATGGGCGCGTGCGCCAGCGCATGCTGCCGCTCCAGTCGCCCACCTCGCAGGCGCAGCTCACCGACCGCGCCGTGCGGCTGAACGGGCGCATCGAGGGTGCGGACGCGCGGCAGGCGCGCGCCGTGGCGGCCGAGCTGGCCGACGCCGACGAGGCGGCCACCGTCCGCGCGATCGCCGACCTGATCGACGAGCAGCGCATTGCCGAGGAGACCTTTCTGGACGGCCTGAACGCGGTCCTGAAGCAGCCGGAGTTCCTGGACGTGGACCGCATGCTGGAGGCCGTTGCCACGCTGCAGGCGTACCGCGTGCGCCGCGTGCTGGAGCAGGCGATCGATGGGCAGATCGGGGCCACCCAGGTGGTGATCGGTCGCGAGCACGGTGATGACTCCATGCAGGAGTGGAGCATGGTGATCGCGCGCTACGGCGACCAGGACGCCATTGGCACGGTGGCGGTGATCGGCCCTACGCGGATGCCGTACCACCGCACCATCCCGCGCGTGCGCTACGTCGCCCGCCTGATGAGTCACCTGCTGCACGAGGTGCGCCAGTAGGCCGCCGCACCCGCCAGTACCCCCTGGGCCTCCCGCCGTTGGCGCGGCGGGTGTGCCGAGCATCCTGAGTTTGAGGAGACCCGATGACCGAGGAACGGAGCGACGCCGTCGCACCGGAGGCTGACTCGCCCGCCGTGGACGCGCCCGTGGAGACGGTGGAGTCTCTGCGCGCGGAGTTGGAGCAGGCCCGCGGGCAGCACCTGCGTGCCGTCGCCGACTACCAGAACCTGCAGCGCCGTGCACAGGAGGAGCGTGCGGAGTTCGGCCGCTATCAGCTGACCGCCAGCATCCTCAACTTCCTCCCGGTGCTGGACGACCTGGAGCGGGCGGTGGAGTCGCCGCATGACGACATCAAGGATCATCCCTGGGTGACGGGCGTGGATCTCGTCATGCACAAGTTCCGCAGCGTGCTGGAGTCGGCTGGCGTGACGGAGGTCTTCGCACTGGGCGCCGCCTTCGACCCGGCGAGGCACGAGGCGGTGGGCAGCGCGCCGGGGCCGGACGGCACCGTGGTGCGCGTGCTGCGCCGGGGCTACCAGTTGAACGACCGAGTGATCCGCGCGGCGATGGTGTTGGTGGGCGATGGCGACCGCACCGCCTCGCCGCCTCCGGCCGAGTAACCGGCCACCCGCGCCCCCGGGCGCAGACGAATCCGAGACAGCGCCGTCACGCGTGACCGAGGCGGCAGGAGAAGAGGGCCACATGGCAAAGGTAATCGGCATCGACCTGGGGACGACGAACTCCTGCGTCGCGGTCATGGAGGGCGGCGAGCCTCGCGTCATCCCGAACGCGGAGGGCGGACGCACCACGCCGTCCGTGGTCGCGATCGCGAAGGACGGCGAGCGCCTGGTGGGCACCGTGGCGAAGCGCCAGTCCGTCACCAACCCGCAGAACACGATCTACTCGGCGAAGCGCCTCATGGGCCGCAAGTTCGAGGACGACGAGGTGCAGCGCCTGAAGCGCGTCGCCGGCTTCAGCATCGTGAAGCGCGACAACGGCGACGCCGGCATCGAGATGGGCGAGCGCGCCTACAGCCCGCCCGAGATCAGCGCCATGATCCTGCAGAAGCTGAAGGCCGACGCCGAGGCGTACCTGGGCGAGCCGGTCAACGAGGCCGTGATCACCGTCCCCGCCTACTTCAACGACGCCCAGCGCCAGGCCACGCGCGACGCTGGCCGCATCGCCGGCCTCGAGGTGCTGCGCATCATCAACGAGCCGACCGCGGCGTCGCTGGCGTACGGCCTGGACTCCAAGGCGGAGGAGCTGATCGCGGTCTACGACCTGGGCGGCGGCACGTTCGACATCTCCGTGCTGGAGATCGGCGAGGGCACGTTCCAGGTGAAGGCGACGAACGGCGACACGTTCCTCGGCGGTGACGACTTCGACAACCTGCTGATCGAGTTCCTCGTCGCGGAGTTCAAGCGCGACCAGGGCGTGGACCTGGCGCAGGATCGCAGTGCGCTGCAGCGCCTGAAGGAGGCCGCGGAGCGCGCGAAGATCGAGCTCTCGTCCGCGCAGCAGACGGAGATCAACCTGCCGTTCATCACCGCGGACGCCTCCGGGCCGAAGCACATGGTGCTGAACCTCACGCGCTCGAAGTTCGAGCAGCTCGTCGGCGACCTTGTGGACCGCTCCATCGAGCCGGTGCGGCAGGCGCTGAAGGACGCGGGCGTTTCCCCGGGCGACATTGACGAGGTGGTGCTGGTCGGCGGCATGACGCGCATGCCGCTGGTGCAGGCGAAGGTGCAGGAGTTCTTCGGCAAGGAGCCGCACCGCGGCGTGAACCCGGACGAGGTCGTAGCGATCGGCGCGGCGGTCCAGGCCGGCGTGCTCAAGGGCGAGGTCAAGGACGTCCTGCTGTTGGACGTCACCCCGCTCACGCTGGGCATCGAGACCCTCGGCGGCGTGATGACCCCGCTGATCGAGCGCAACACGACGATCCCGACCAGCGCCTCGCAGACGTTCTCCACCGCCTCCGACAACCAGCCGTCCGTCGAGATCCACGTCCTCCAGGGCGAGCGGTCGATGGCGACCGACAACAAGTCGCTGGCGCGCTTCATTCTCGACGGCCTGCTGCCGGCGCCGCGAGGCGTCCCGCAGGTCGAGGTGACGTTCGACATCGACGCCAACGGCATCGTGAAGGTGTCGGCCTCGGACAAGGCGACGGGCAAGCAGCAGCACGTCACGATCCAGAGCGCCAGCGGCCTGACGGACGTGGAGGTGGAGCGCCTCCGCAAGGAGGGCGAGGCCCACGCCGCGGAGGACGCGGAGCGCCGCGCCGCCGTGGAGACGCGCAACCAGGCGGAGAGCCTCGCCTACTCCGCCGAGAAGATGCTCGCCGACAACGCCGAGGTGATCTCGGAGGACCACAAGAAGACGGTCACCGAGGCCGTCGCGGCCGTCCGCGAAGCGCTCAAGGGCGACGACAACGAGGCCGTCACCGACAAGCTCGCCGCGCTGTCGAAGGCGATGCAGGAGGTCGGCGCGGCGGTCTACGGCGCGCAGCAGGCCGCCAACGCCCCCGGCTCG
>JAQCJS010000259.1 GCA_027592975.1 Chloroflexota bacterium | reverse complement strand
CGGCGAGGCGGCTGGACGGCCCGGTGAGCCTCCTCCAGACCGTGCTCACCCCGATCTCAGTCTTGGTCGCCGTCCCCGTGACCGTGATCGCCCGGCTCCTCGACCGGCGCAACGTCGGCGACGAGATCGACCCCGGTGAGGAACTGATCGGCCTGCTCGAAGCGACCGACGAAGAGGACGACGCGATGCTGGAGGAGCGGCGCATGATGCGCGCCGCCCTTGAGCTCTCGAACCACACAGCGCGCGAGCTCATGACGCCGCGGACAGATGTCACCGCGCTTCCGACCCAGGCGACCTTCGGCGAAGCGATGAAGGTGGTCGCGAGCAGCGGATACAGCCGCATTCCGCTGTACGAGGACACCCTGGACAGCGTGGTGGGCGTCGTCTACGCGAAAGATCTGTTGGCTTATGTCTCCAGCGGGAACGTCGCTCCCCGCCTGCGGGACGTCGCCCGGCCGCCCTACCTCGTCCCGGAGACGCGGCGCGCGGATGAGCTGCTGACCGAGCTTCGCCGCGCGCAGGTTCACCTGGCCATCGTGGTTGACGAGTACGGCGGCACCGCGGGCGTGATCACCGTGGAAGACCTGATCGAGGAGATCGTCGGCGAGATCACCGACGAGTACGACGCTCCGGCGACCGCCGTGGAGCAGATCTCCCCCGTCGAGGCGATCGTGGACGCCGGCCTCACGATCGACGAGCTGAACCACCTCTTCGAATCGGAAATCGTTGCGGAAGACGTCGACACGGTCGGCGGGCTCATCGTCACCTCGCTTGGCCGCCTCGCGGTTCCCGGTGACGAGGTGGTGGTGCGCGCGCTGGACGGCGCGGGCGAGGACGACGAGGTGCCGCACCTGGAGTTCCGCGTGCTGACGATCCTGGGCCGGCGCATCAAGCGCGTCCGGGTGCTCCGCCTACCGCCCGGCGCGGCCTTGAGCAGCGAGGATGAAGAGGCGTCATAACGCCGGTCGTGGCACCGTTTGCGTGGGAAGTCTACCCTACCGCCCGTGATCGACCAGACCCCCGCCGACCTGCGCTACCGCGTCGCGCTGCACCGCGTCCACCGGCTGGGGAGCATGCGCTTCGGCATCCTCGACCGGTTCTTCCCGGACATGGAGCACGCCTGGCGCGCGAGCCACGCTGAGCTCGCCGCCGCCGGCCTGGATGCCCGCACGGCGACCGCGGTGGTCCGCGCCCAGCACGAGATCGACCCGGACGCGGAGATGCAGCGCCTGGAGGCCGCCGGCGTCACCGCGCTCGCCATCCGCGCCCCGGGCTACCCGAGCCGACTCGGCGAGATCGATGACGCCCCGCCCGTCCTGTACGTCCGCGGCGCGTGGCGTCCCGAGGATGAGTGGAGCATCGCCGTGGTCGGCACCCGCCGGGCGACCGCCTACGGTCGGCAGGCCACCGCGGAGCTGTCGCGGGGGCTCGCGGCCAACGGGGTGACGGTCGTCTCCGGTCTGGCACGGGGTGTCGACACGATCGGCCACCGGACGGCGCTGGACAGCGGCGGGCGGACGGTGGCGGCCGTCGCGAACGGCCTGGACACCACCTACCCGCCCGAGAACCGCCGCCTGGCGGACGAGATCGCGGAGCAGGGTGCCGTGATGACGGACTACCCGCTGGGCACGAAGCCCCGCGCCGACTTCTTTCCTCGACGCAACCGCATCCTGTCCGGCGTCTCGCTCGGCACGCTAGTCGTGGAGGGCGACTTCCAGTCCGGCGCAATGATCACCGCGAAGTTCGCCACAGAGCAGAACCGGGAGCTCTTCGCCGTCCCCGGCTCGATCTTCTGGCCGCAGTCGCGGGGGCCGCTGGGGCTGATCAAGGACGGCGCGACGCCGGTCATGTCCGCCAACGACATGCTGGAGGCACTCAACCTCACCCAGATCGGCGCCCAGATGGACTTCGGGCGCGCCGCCCCACCTGACAGCCCGGACGAGCAGGCGCTCATGCGCGCCCTCACGCGCGAACCCCAGCACATCGATGCCGTCGCACGGCGGAGCGGTTTGGCACCCTCGGTTGCGTCCGGTACGCTCGCTCTTCTTGAATTGAAGGGTCTCGTCCGCGATCTGGGCGGGATGCAGTTCGTCCGGGTACGCGAAGACAGCGCCGACTACACCACCGACGAGCACGAATCAGGCGCCGACGGCGCCAGCAGGACAGCACGATGACCTCAGACACGGCCAGCACCCCTCGCCGTCGCGCGGCCGCCGCGCGCCCCTCGGGGGTCGTGAAGCGCCTCGTCATCGTCGAGTCCCCCGCGAAGGCCCGGACGATCTCCCAGTACCTGGGGCCGGAGTACGTGGTCGAGTCCTCGATCGGTCACATCCGCGACCTGCCCTCCTCTGCGGCGCAGATCCCGAAGGAGTACAAGAAGGAGGCGTGGGCGCGCCTGGGCGTGAACATCGACGCCGACTTCGAGCCGCTCTACGTGATCCCGCCGGACAAGACGGCGCAGGTCACCAAGCTGCGCGCGCTCCTGAAGGACGCGGACGAGCTCTACCTGGCCACAGATGAGGACCGCGAGGGCGAGGCGATCGCATGGCACCTCCTCCAGGTGCTGAAGCCGCGCGTCCCCGTCCGCCGCATGGTGTTCCACGAGATCACCCGCGCGGCGATCGAGGCGGCCATCGCGAACCCGCGGGAGGTCGACTTCGACCTCGTGAAGGCGCAGGAGGCTCGTCGCATCCTCGACCGGCTGTTCGGGTACGAGGTCTCCCCGGTGCTCTGGAAGAAGGTTGCGCCCCGGCTCTCCGCCGGCCGCGTCCAGTCCGCGGCCGTGCGTCTGATCGTCGATCGCGAGCGCGCCCGGATGCGCTTCAACTCCGCGTCCTACTGGGACGTGGACGCGACACTGGCCACGCGCGAGCGGAGCGAGGAGACCACCGTCGGTGCGCGGTTGGTGGAACTGGGCGGGCGGCGGGTCGCCAGCGGGCGTGACTTCGGCCCCGAGACCGGAAAGCTCACGAGCGCTGACGCGCAGGGGGCGCGCCTCCTGGACCAGACCGCCGCCCAGGCGCTGGCCGAGCGCCTCAAGACCTCGACCTTCGCGGTCGCCGAGGTCAACGAGCGCCCGTACACGCAACGCCCGCCCGCGCCGTTCATCACCTCCACCATCCAGCAGGAGGCGGCGCGCAAGCTGCGCTACACCGCTCAGCGCACCATGCAGGTGGCGCAGCGGCTCTAC
>JAQCJS010000258.1 GCA_027592975.1 Chloroflexota bacterium | reverse complement strand
CAGGTGTCATGCACCTGGACGTCCGTCACCTCCCCCGGCTGGAGCAGCGCCGCGCGGTCGCGGACGCGCGTCACGATCAGGTCGATCTCCGCGCGCTCCTCCGGCAGCCGGTACAGCCCCCGCGAGTCGAGGTGGTACGAGCCGGGCACGCCCTCCGAGATCACCGTCCACTCCGGGGCCAGGCCCCCGGTCACGGAGACGTACGCGCCCTCGTCCGAGAGCTTGGCCAGCACCAGCGTCAGCGGCAGGCGCACCTCGCGCGCCTCGCCGGGCGCCAGCCCGCCCAGGCCGCGCGCCAGCGTGATGCGGAGGTTGGAGATCTGCGGCTCGGTGGTCGGGAATGCGGCTTTCGGCGGCACCCAGACCGCGTAGCCGCCCGCCTCCATCGAGGAGCCTTCCACGCGCATGTCCGCCGTCAGCATCGCCGCAATGTCGTCCGCGCCGGGGATGTCGCCGCTGGGCTCCCACAGCGCGCCCACCGTCACGCCCACGCGCCGGTCGCGTTGCTGGAGGACGGCGTCGAAGGCGCCGGGGTCGCCCTCCGCCGGCCGGAACGTGCGGTAGTACCGCTCGCTCATCCACGAGGCGGCGAGGTGCAGGGCGGCCTGCTGTTGGGGGGGGAGGCGCTGGGGCGAGAGGTCAGGCATGGAGGCCCGGGGGCGGCGAGGTGATGCCTCGCGCTACTCCCCCGCCGCCTGTCGTTCGTCGCGGCGCACCAGGTACGGGTTCACCGCCACGGCCAGGACATCGATCAGCAGGAGCGTGTTCAGCGCGAGGAAGAGCAGCACCCCGATCAGCTTGAGCGCGGTCGCCCAGGCCGACCCGTCCACCCCGGCGAGCTGCAGCTCGATCACCGCGACGAAGGCGAGGCCGAGGAGCGCCGCAATCACCCGGAACGCGCGTGGGTGGGCCAGGTAGCGGGTGAGGTAGGCCAGGATGCCGCCGACCACCGCGAAGTTCCCCGCGATCACGCCCAGCAGTGGCGTCCCGTGGTGATCCTCGAGCTGCCAGCCGACGAACACGATGTACGAGAGCATGGCGGGCACGAAGGCCGCGATGGCAATGCCCGTCAGATCCGACCGCTTGAAGCGCATGTGCTCGCCCTTGTCCACGGGGCGGCCGGTGCGCCGCCCGTCGCCATCTTCGATGCTCCCGCGCCACGCGACAACTGATCGCCTGATGGCGTCCCGTCCGGCGCGGCCCGGCGGCCTAGATGTTGGAGCGCGACTGCCCGCCGTCCACGTTCAGCGTCGCCCCCACGATCCACGAGGCGCGAGGCGAGCAGAGGAACGCCACCACCTCGCCGATCTCCTCCGGCCGGCCGAAGCGGCCCGCGGCGATGTTCTGGGCCACGAACTCCTTCATCGCCTCCGGCTGCTCCTGCACCCGGCGGCCCCACGAGCCGCCCTCGAACAGGATCGAGCCGGGAGCGAGGCTGTTGACGCGCACGCCCTGCTTGATCCAGTCCAGTGCGTACGCCTTCGTCATGGCGATCTGCGCGGACTTGTTCGCGTTGTACGGCGGCGGCCCGCCGACCTCGCGCCCGAAGATCGAAGAGATGTTAACCACGACGCCTTGCCCGGAGGCGACCAGGTGGGGCTTCGCCAGCTCCATCAGCCGCAGCGCGGACAATACGTTCAGCTCGTACCCCAGTCGCCAGCGCGTCTCCATATCGTCCGCCGCCGCCGACCCGCCCGCGTTGTTCACCAGGATGTCGAGGCTGCCGTGCGCCGCGACCGCCTCCGCGATCACGCGCTCGCAGTCCCCGGCGTCCGTCACGTCCGCGGAGACCGTGTGCACCGTCGCGCCGGACGCGCGGAGCTCGGCGGCGGTTTGCTCCAGCGTGTCGCCGCCGCGCGCGACCAGCGTCACCTTCGCGCCCTCCGCGGCTAGCGCCGTGGCGATCGCCTTCCCCAGCCCGCGGCTCGCGCCCGTCACCACCGCAGAGCGTCCAGTGATCCCCAGGTCCATGTTCGATTCTCCTCGTACGGTGATGCGCGCAGGTGCCCCGCTATCCTGCCCTGCGGCGCGCACGGCGTCGAGGTAGCCCCGGCCCGCGCGGCGTTGACGCGCTGGATCGCGCGCCCGTACGCTCGCGGCCCCGGAGGACACTCGTGCCACCCGCACTCGTCGACCTCGCCATCGAAGGCCACATCGCCACGATCACCCTCGCCGCCCCCGGCGCGCTGCTGGATCGCGCCGTGTCCGAGGCGCTGGCCGAAGCGGCGCGCACCGCTGCCGAGGCCCCCGGCGTGCGCGTGGTGATCGTCCAGGGTGCCGGGAGCGACTTCGCCGAGGGCTGGACCGCGCTCGCGCTCGCCGAGCCAGAAGGGGTTCCCGCCCTCCCGCCGCTCTCCGCCGGGATCGAGGCGCTGGCCGCCGTCCCCCAGCCCACGATCGCCGCGATCGCCGGCGGCGCGCACTCCTCGGGACTCGAAATAGCACTTGCGTGCGATATGCGCATCGCCACCGGGGATGCGACGTTCGGGATGCCGGACACGGCCTCCGGCGCGCTGCCCCGAGGCGGTGGCACCCAGCGGCTGCCCCGCGCGGTCGGCCGCGCCCACGCGCTCCGGCTCCTGCTCACCGGCGAGATCATCGATGCCGCGGAGGCGCGACGCATCGGCCTGGTGTCACGGGTCGTACCCTCGGGCGGGACGGCGCTGCGGGATGCGGCGCGCGAATGGGCGGCGACCATCGCCTCTCGCGGCCCGATCGCCACGCGCCTGGCCAAGGAGGCTGTGCACCGCGGAGCGGAGATGACGCTCGATCAGGCGTTACG
This sequence comes from Chloroflexota bacterium, assembly GCA_027592975.1. Next base: position 409 of record JAQCJS010000258.1, on the reverse strand, counting down.
CTACGAGACCGACCTGACGGTCATTCTGCAGTCGACCGCCGACCGCGCGGAGGGCGTCCGCGCCTTCCAGGAAAAGCGGCCACCGCACTTCTCCGGGGAATAGGGAAGCGCGCGGGTGTCACGGGGCAGACGGCTCGGGGCGGGGACAGGGGGCGAGGAGCGCTGGACGCGCCTCGCGCGCTGGGAGAGCATGTCGAGTTACGGAGGTGGAGCGGATGAATGTTGTCCTGAACACAGATGAGGCCAACGCGGTGATGTCCGTCGTCACCGGGCAGCTCATCGACCAAGCCGGGCTGAGCGAGGCGGCGAAGAAGGCCATCCGCGAGTGGCGGCGTGACCTGGCCCCTGGTACGACCCCGCTGGACGAGTTCACGCTCCGGCTGAACGAGGCCATTGGGAACTTCATTGA
>JAQCJS010000257.1 GCA_027592975.1 Chloroflexota bacterium | reverse complement strand
GGCGGTTCACCAAGGGCGATCACGAATGGGGCCGACGCAGGCCCTGTGGTAGCCTGAAACAGTAGACGAACGGAGCGCCCGATGGCCGACCGATTCGATAAGTTCACTGAGCGCGCTCGGCGCGTGCTGACGCTCGCACAGGAAGAAGCGCAGCGCTTCAACCACAACTACATCGGGACTGAGCACCTGTTGCTCGGGCTCGTACGCGAGGGTGACGGGGTGGCCGCGAAGGTTCTCTCCAACCTGGGCGTGGAGCTCAACAAGGTGCGCTCCGCCGTCGAGTTCATCATCGGCCGTGGGGATCGCGCGTCCTCCGGCGAGATCGGCCTGACGCCCCGTGCGAAGAAGGTCATCGAGCTGGCGGTGGACGAGGCGCGCCGGCTGGGCCACTCCTACATCGGCACGGAGCACCTGCTGCTGGGTCTCGTCCGCGAGGGTGAGGGCATCGCGGCGGGCGTCCTTGAGAGCCTGGGTGTGAACCTGGAGCGCGTGCGCGGCGAGACCACGCGGATCCTCGCGCAATCGCAGCCGCAGGGCGGCCAGGCTGCCAGTGGCGGCAGTGGGACGGCCAGCGCCGCGGGTCAGCGCTCCGTGCGCACCCCCACGCTGGATCAGCTGGGCGTTGACCTGACGGTCATGGCCCGCGGGGGTCAGCTCGACCCGATCGTGGGACGCGATCACGAGATCGAGCGCGTCGTGCAGATCCTCTCGCGCCGCACGAAGAACAACCCCGTGCTCATCGGCGAGCCCGGCGTTGGCAAGACGGCCGTCGCCGAGGGGCTGGCCCACCGCATCGTCTCCGGTGACGTGCCGGACACGCTGGTGGGCAAGCGCATGCTCACGCTGGACATTGGCCTCTTGGTCGCCGGTACGAAGTACCGCGGCGAGTTCGAGGAGCGTCTGAAGAAGGTGATCGAGGAGATCAAGTCCTCCGGCAACTGCGTGCTGTTCATCGATGAGTTGCACATGCTCGTCGGTGCTGGCGCGGCCGAGGGCGCTGTGGACGCGGCGAACATCCTGAAGCCGGCGCTGGCGCGTGGCGAAATCCAGGCGATCGGCGCGACGACCCTCGATGAGTACCGCAAGCACATTGAGCGGGACGCGGCGCTGGAGCGCCGGTTCCAGCCGGTGCGTGTGGACGAGCCGACGGTCGAGGACACGGTGTCGATCCTCAAGGGCATCCGCCCCGCGTACGAGGAGCACCACAAGCTGAAGATCTCGGACGAGGCGCTGTCCTCCGCGGCCGAACTGTCGGCCCGCTACGTCTCCGACCGGTTCCTCCCGGACAAGGCGATCGACCTGATGGACGAGGCGTCCGCGCGCGTGCGCATCCGGCGTCACTCCACTCCGACGTCCGTGCGCGAGGGCACGAGCGGCCTGGAGGCGTTGCGTCGCGAGAAGGACCAGGCGATCGCGAACCAGCAGTACGAGTACGCCGCCGAACTGCGCGAGCGCGAGGTCCGGCTCGAGACGAAGCTCGAGGAACTCGAAGCCGAGGTGGAGCAGGAGCGCGAGGCGCAGCACCCGGTGGTGGGCGAAGACGACATCCGCGACGTGATCTCGCAGTGGACCGGGGTGCCGCTGTCGCGCATCGCCGCGGAGGAGTCGCAGCGCCTGCTGGAGATGGACTCGTTCCTGAAGGATCGCGTTATCGGCCAGGACGAGGCGGTCGCCACCGTCTCGCGCGCGGTGCGCCGCGCGAGTGCCGGCCTGAAGGACCCGAAGCGCCCGATCGGCGTGTTCATGTTCCTCGGCCCGACCGGTGTCGGTAAGACGTACCTCGCGGAGATGCTCGGCGAGTTCATGTTCGGGTCGAAGGACAACATCGTCCGCATCGACATGTCGGAGTTCATGGAGAAGCACACGGTGTCGCGCCTGGTCGGCTCGCCTCCGGGCTACGTGGGCTACGACGACGGCGGGCAGCTGACGGATCTGGTGCGGCGGAAGTCGTACTGCCTCATCTTGCTCGACGAGATCGAGAAGGCGCACCCGGACGTGTTCAACATGCTCCTGCAGATCTTCGACGACGGACACCTGTCCGACGCGAAGGGCCGCAAGGTCGACTTCCGGAACACGATCATCATCATGACCTCCAACGTGGGGTCGGACCTGATCCGCAAGGATTCCCGCGTCGGTTTCAACACCGCGCTGGACGAGGCGAAGACGGCCGATGAGCAGTACAAGCGCATGAAGTCGCGCGTCGAGGAAGAGATGAAGCGGGTCTTCCGGCCCGAGTTCCTCAACCGCATCGACACGCCGGTGGTGTTCCACGCGCTGCAGCAGCACGACATCCGACGCATCGTCAACCTTGAGCTGGATGACCTCCGGAACAACCTCAAGGAGAAGTCGATGTCGGTGGAGGTCACCGAGGCGCTGCTCGACTACCTCGGGAACGAGGGGTTCGATGCGGTCTTCGGGGCGCGACCGCTGCGCCGTGTGATCCAGAACCAGGTCGAAGACCGGCTCTCGGACGCGCTGCTGGAGGGCTCGTACGAAGAAGGCGACACCATCCGGATCGACTACGTCGACAACGAGGTGAAGTTCGAGCGCGTCGCGGGCGCAGTCTCCTCGGAGCCCGTGGAGCCGGCACTCACGCCGTAACCTTCTGACGCTGAAAGTCACATCGAACGGCCGCCCCGCAACGGGCGGCCGTTTCGTGTGCAGGAAGCGCGCGCTACGCTGCGCGCGGCGTGCGGGCGCAGGACGACGAGGTGGCGTGATGGCGGCAGCGAACGTGTACGGCGAGGACGGGCTGGATCGGCTGGTCGAGCGGCGGCGCGATGGGGGCTGGTGGGAGGACACGCTGGCCGCGGAGACGACCCGTTTCGTGGTGGGCTGGCGCGACCGTCTGCCCGTGCTGGACTCGCCCCTGGGCCCGCGGCTCGCCTCGATCCCCGCGACGAAACTGGCGCCCCTCGTCTCCGGCGAGCCCGTGCTGCTGGGTGCGGTGGAGGAGGCGGTGCACGTCGCGATGGACGTGAGCGAGAGCGAAGAGGCCGACCTGCTGGCCGTGCTGCCCGAAGGAGCGCGCCTGGCGGAACTGCGCGAGGTCGGATCGCTGCTGCCGGGGCCTGAGGCGGCAATGGCCGCGTCGCACCGTGGCGTGCTGCTCTGGCACGCGGCGCAGCGCCACTGCGGTCGCTGCGGCGCGCCGACGATCGTTGCGGAGGCCGGGCACACGCTGACCTGCAC
>JAQCJS010000256.1 GCA_027592975.1 Chloroflexota bacterium | reverse complement strand
CCGACGTGCGGATGCCGTACGGCGCGGCGGGCGGCGGCGCGTTCAACCAGTCCGGCGCGCTCATCGGCATCCTCGCGCAAGACCACTACCTTCCCGCCGGCGAGGTCGGCCAGCTGCGCCCGCTGGAACTGGCCCAGCCGGTGATCGACCGCGCGAGGAAGGAGACGGTGCGCTACCAGGCGCCGATGCAGATGCACACGAACACGCCCGGCACCGCCCGCCCGCTGCCCGCCGGTTCGATGTGGATCGGCGCACCGACCTTCGGCGCGAACGCGATCCAGAGCGCGGCCACGCGCGACCTCTTCGACTACGGGACGCGCTTCCCGGCGGGGCGGCCTGCGCTCTACTACGAGTACGTGCTCCAGGGCGTCCCCGCTGGCACCGTGATCGACGAGCGCTGGTTCCTGGATGGCGTCCCGCAGGACTCGCTGTCGTCCTCGTACCGCTGGGACGGGCGCGGGTTTGCGATCCAGGGCGACCGGATCACCGCACCGGGGGCCGCCGGCATCCCGCGCGGGCGCTGGCGCATCGAGGTCTGGGCGGAGGGTGCCCTGCGTGCGCAATCCACCGCGCTGGTCGGGGTGGAGTCGCGGGAGATGCAGGTGAAGCCCGCGGGCTCCGGCTCCTCAGCCACGGCAGAGGCGAGGCTGCAGGGCGGCGCCTCCGCCAGCTCCACGCAGGTGCTCGGCTTCTTCGACTTCACCGGCATGGAGGGGGCCCAGACGATCGACTGGATCGTCTTCCACAACAACCAGCGCGTGTACACCTCGCCGCTGCTGCGCTGGGACTACGGCGACAGCGGGCGGGCGTGGGTGGGCTACGCCCCCGGGCGCGCGCTGGGCGCCGGCAAGTGGGAGTTCGAGCTCCACGTGGACAACAAGGTGCTCGCCGTCCTCCCTGCCGTCGTCCCGTAGCGCGCGCGGCGCGATCGCCGGGGATGCGCCCGGCTACTTGATCTGACCCGTGCCGTAGAGCCGATCCACGATCGTGAAGTCGTAGGCCTGCTTCGCGTCGATCTGACGCGACAGCACCTTGTAGCCGGTGAGGAGATCCGCGAGCCCCTGCCACTGGGCGGCGCTCGCGCGGCCCATCCCATCTGCCCGCTTCGCGTTCTCCAGGTCCACCCCCAGCAGGAACCGCTGGTGCGTGGGTTCCGCACCCTTCGCGTACTTCAGCGTGATCTCGATCGCCGCGTCCGGGTTCGCCTCAATCCACGTGGTCGCGCGCAGCGTGGCGCGCAGGAAGCGCTCCGCGACGTCCGTGCGCTGCGTCACCGTGTCGCGGTGCGCCAGGAACGTGAGGCCCAGCGTCGGCACCTGGTACTCGTGCGGATCGAAGACGGTGATCGGCACCCCCGCCTTGCGGATCGTGTCCGGCTCGTTGCCCAGGAAGACCGGGTAGATGTCCACCTTGCCCTGAATGAACTCGCGCGGATCGAAGCCGACGCTGACCAGCTTCACGTCGTTCCTCGTGAGCCCGACGGTCCTCAGCATCCCCTCCAGCTCCGCGGGGACGACGCCGGCCTTGAAGCCGATGGTGCGCCCCTTGAAGTCCGCGGGGCCCTTGATGCCGGAGTCGGCGCGCGCCACGTATCCCTGGTCGCCGCGCTGCCCGAAGAGGGCGATCGCCATCGTCGGGAGTCCCTCGGTGCTGCGGCGCAGCGCCTGCGAGGCGGTCGCGGTGATGAAGTCGACATCCTTGTTGAGCAGCAGCTTCAGGTGCTCGTCCGCGCCGGAGGAGTGGCGGATGTCCACCTCCAGACGCTCCTCCGCAAAGAACCTACGCTCCTGGGCCACGTACGCCGCGACGAACGGCAGGTTCGCCTGCGGAGCGAAGCCCGCCATGAAGCGCAGCTTCTCGATCGGCTTCGGCGTCGCCGTGGGGGTCGCGGTGGACGTCGCGCTCGCGGGGGGCGAGGCCACGCCCGGCGTGGCGGTCGCAGCGGTCCGCTCCGCACCACAGGCGACGAGGATCATCATCGTGAGCGCCAGCGCGCACGCAACGACAGCGTGGCGGGAGGCCCGCCGTGAAATCACACGCAGAGACATGGAACGCACCCCGGTCAGTTCCGGTGCGTGCATCCGCACATTCGAGTACGGGCGCTACACGCGAGTGTGCTGATCGAGGTCTGCATCCGCGCGGTGCGCGCGGGCACTACACACCCCGGTACGAATCGTGCCAGTCCAGCACGCGGCGCTCAAGATACGAGATCCCCACGGTCAGCGATACCCCCATCGCGGCGAGCACGACCACGGCGCCGAACAGCGCCGGCGTATCGAAGTCCCCGTTCGCGACGAGGATCAACTGCCCCATGCCGGCCGACCCCGACAGGAACTCCGCGACCACCGCGCCGATGAGCGACAACGGCACGCTGATACGCAGCGCCGCGAACAGGTACGGCAGCGACGAGGGGAGCCGCAGCCGCCAGAAGATCTGCGACCGGGACGCGTGGAGCGCGCGCAGGAAGTCGTGAGCCTGCGGATCCACGCTGCGCAGCCCAATGACGGTGTTCACCAGCACCGGGAAGAACGTGATCAGCGCCGTGATCAGGATGCGCGGCCAGATGCCGAACCCGAACCAGATCAGGAACAGCGGATACACCGCGACGATCGGCATCACCTTTAGCAGCAGCGCTGGCGGGTACAGCGCGCGCTCCAGCGCCCGCGAGTGCGCCATGACGACGCCGAGCGCGAACGCGCCGGCCGTGGAGATCAGCAGCCCACCCATTGCCGCGCCGAACGAGGTCGCCGCGGCGTCGATGTAGCGCATCGGCTCGTCAGCCAGCGCCCGCGCGATCTCCGTGGGCGGGGGCAGCAGGTAGCGCTCCACCCCGCTGGCGCGCACGTACGCCTCCCAGCCGCCGATGATCAGCACGAAGACGATCGTGGGCAGCAGCATGACCAGCATCGAGTCGCGCGGTGTGGCAGCATCGCGTCGCACGTCCAGGCCGCGCAGGTCGTCAGCGGCCGGGCGATCCGCGGTCGCGCGCGCCATCAGCGTGCCTCCGGCCGCGCGGCGCCCTCGCGAAGCGCCTCGTGCACCTCGGAGGCGAGCGCGATGAACCGGGGCGCGGCGGTGAGCGCGTCCGTGCGCGGTCGCGGCAGATCCACGGCGATGTCCGCGACAATGCGCCCGGGCGATCCGCTCATCACCACCACGCGGTCGGACAGCAGCACCGCCTCGTGGATCGCGTGCGTGACG